>NZ_JBFUCA010000545.1:0-4801 GCF_056405475.1 Polaromonas sp. P1_G4 | reverse complement strand
ACCGACGCCAGCAGCGACGCACGGTTGAGTTGCAGGTTGTCAAAAGCTCCGCCCTTGATGAGGGCTTCCACCGTTCGCTTGTTGAGCCGGCTGCGGTCCACGCGCACGCAAAAGTCGTAGAGCGAGGTAAAGGGGCCGCCTTCCTTGCGCGCCGCCACGATGGCGGCAATCGCCTGCTGGCCCGTGCCCTTGACGGCGCCCAGGCCGTAACGCACCGATGTGGCACTGATCGGCTCGAAGCGGTAGTCGCCGCGGTTGATGTCGGGCGACTCGAACTGGATGCCCATCTTCTGCGCGTCACCGAACAGGATCTTGAGCTTGTCGGTGTCGTCCATTTCCACCGTCATGTTGGCGGCGAAGAATTCGGCGGTGTAGTGCACCTTCAGCCAGGCTGTGTGGTACGCCAGCAGCGCGTAGGCGGCGGAGTGCGACTTGTTGAAGCCGTAGCCCGCGAATTTTTCCATCAGGTCGAAAACCTCGTCGGCTTTCTCTTCGCTGAGACCGCCCTCGCCCGCGCCCTTGCGGAAGATCTCGCGCTGGGCGTCCATTTCCTCTTTTTTCTTCTTGCCCATGGCGCGGCGCAGCAAGTCGGCGCCGCCCAGCGAGTAGCCGCCCAGGATCTGCGCGGTCTGCATCACCTGCTCCTGGTAGACCATGATGCCGTAGGTTTCTTCGAGGATGGCCTTGACGCGTGGGTCCGGGTATTCGGGCACTTCCTTGCCCTGCTTGCGCGCGATGTAAGTCGGGATCAGCTCCATCGGCCCCGGCCGGTAGAGCGCGTTCATCGCAATCAGGTCTTCGAGGCGGTCCGGCTTCGCGTCTTTCAGCATGCGCTGCATGCCGATACTTTCAAACTGGAACACGGCTTCGGTCTGGCCCCGGCCGAACAGCTCGTAGACCTTCCGGTCATTCAGCGGAAGGTCCTCGAACTTGAAGTCCTTTTGCGCCGGGTGGCGCGCGATGATGAACTCCCGGGCGATTTCCAGGATGGTCAGCGTGGCCAGGCCCAAAAAGTCGAACTTGACCAGGCCGATCGCTTCCACGTCGTCCTTGTCGAACTGGCTCACGGCGGAATCGCTGCCAGGCTGGGCATAGAGCGGGCAAAAATCGGTCAGCTTGCTGGGCGCGATCAGCACGCCCCCAGCATGCATGCCGACATTGCGGGTCAGGCCCTCGAGCTTTTGCGCGAGCGCCAGCAGGGTTTGTACATCCTCTTCCTTGCGCTCGCGCTCGGCCAGGATGGGCTCCTGCTCCTTTGCCTGTTCAATCGTGATGTGCTGGCCCGGCTTGTTCGGAATCAGCTTGGAAATGCCGTCGCAAAAGCCATACGGGAAGTCGAGCACGCGGCCCACGTCGCGGATGGCGGCGCGCGCGGCCATGGTGCCGAAGGTCACGATCTGGCTCACGGCTTCCTTGCCGTATTTGTCTTTCACATAATCGATCACGCGGTCGCGGTTGCTCTGGCAAAAATCGATGTCGAAGTCGGGCATGGAAACCCGTTCCGGGTTCAGGAATCGCTCGAACAGCAGGTTGTACTGCAGCGGGTCCAGGTCGGTGATCTTGAGCGAATACGCCACCAGCGAACCGGCGCCGGAGCCTCGGCCCGGGCCCACCGGGCAGCCGTTGTTCTTGGCCCAGTTGATGAAATCACCCACAATCAGGAAGTAGCCTGGGAAACCCATCTTGAGGATGGTGTTGATCTCGAACTCCAGGCGCTCCACATAGGATGGCCGCTTCTGCTCGCGCACGGCCACGTCGCGGTACAGGTGAGCCAGGCGTTCCTCCAGCCCTTCAAACGACGCGTGGCGGAAGTATTCGTTGATCGGCATGCGCACGCCATTGACTTCCGGCGTGGGATAGTCGGGCAGCATGGGTTTTCCCAGCTCCAGCGTGAGGTTGCAGCGCCGGGCAATTTCCACAGTGTTGGCCAGCGCGGTGGGCACATCGGCAAAAAGCGCCGCCATCTGCGCGGTCGACTTGAAGTACTGCTCCCGCGTGAACTTGCGCACGCGGCGCGTATTGCCCAGGATTTCGCCTTCCGAAATACACACACGGGCCTCATGCGCCTCGTAATCGTCGTAGGTCAGGAACTGCACCGGATGGGTCGCCACCACCGGCAGCTTGAGCCGTGCCGCCAGCTGGACGGCGGCCGCCACATGACGTTCGTCATCGGGACGCTGGGCGCGTTGCAGTTCGAGGTAAAAACGGTGCGGGAAGAGGCCCGCAAAGTACAGCGCACATTCCACGGCGCGCGCGCTGTCGCCCTGCAGCAGCGCCTGGCCCACAGCGCCGCCCTGCGCGCCCGACAGCGCAATCAGGCCTTCATTGAGTTCCTGCAGCCACTCAAGCTTCACCACCGCCTGGTCGCGCGGTCATTTTAGGGCCGAGGCTGTCCGCTGAGGCGCCGTGACGCAGTGCAAGGCCCTGCATGCCTGCCTACAATCAACCGGATCATGCAAATCCTGAACATTGCGGCCTATAAATTCGTCACGCTGGCGCACCCTGCGATGCTGCAGGGCAGCATCGAACAGGCGCTCCAACAACGCGCGATCAAAGGCACGGTACTGCTGGCAGAAGAAGGAATCAACCTCTTCCTGGCGGGCACGGCGGCAGATATTCATGATTTTTTGGCATGGCTGAAACAGGATGCCCGCTTCAGCGACCTGCAAGCCAAGGAAAGCTGGTCAAGTGCCCAGCCGTTTCGCAAGCTGCTGGTCAAGGTCAAGCCGGAAATCATCCGCATGAACCACCCCGCCATCCAGCCAGCCGCCGGGCGCGCGCCGGCCGTGGATGCCGCCACGCTCAAACGCTGGCTTGACACAGGCTGCGACGACACGGGCCGACCGGTGGTGACGCTGGACACCCGCAATGACTTTGAGGCCGATGTCGGCACCTTCAAAAACGCCATTGACTGKCGCATCAGCAAGTTCACGGAATTTCCCCAGGCCCTGGTGGCAAACCGGCAGGAGCTTGCGGGCAAGACCGTCGTGAGCTTCTGCACCGGCGGCATTCGCTGCGAAAAGGCAGCCATCTTCATGCGCGAAGCCGGGGTGGAAAACGTCTGGCAGCTCGAGGGTGGCATCCTCAAGTATTTTGAGGAAAGCGGACGCGCGCATTTTGACGGTGAATGTTTTGTGTTTGACGAGCGGCGCGCCCTGGACCCTGAACTGAAACCTCAGGTCAATCCCGTGGCCAAGCCGCTTTCAAGGCCCGTTCCCACGGCCATCCCCACTGCATTCGAGGCCTTGTCTGACAGCTGAAGGCCGGGTGCCGTGCAAAGCTTTTAAGCCGCTCATTGCTATCACACCGAACTTCACCGTTTCCCTTTTGTGCATGTCATGGGTCAGCCTTCTGTCGCGCCCATCCACACGGTAGCCATCATGCCTACAGAACCATCACTCTCCCGCTCCCACACGCTTCAGGCGCGGCAGTCTCCGCTGGCCATGCGCTTTATGGCCATCAGGGCGCAGACCGAAGCCCTGATCGAGCCCCTGAGCCCCGAGGACTGCCAGCTCCAGTCCATGCCGGACGCCAGCCCTGCCAAATGGCACCTGGCTCACCTGACCTGGTTCTTCGAGACTTTTATCCTCGAGCGTTTTGAATCCGGTTTCAAGCCGTTTGATTCAGGCTTCAGGGTGCTGTTCAACAGCTACTACAACGGTGTGGGCGACAAATACCCACGGCCCAAACGCGGGCTGATCAGCCGGCCCTCCCTCGACGAAGTGCTGGCCTACCGTGCCCAGGTCGACCAGCGCATGCTGGAAGTGATTGCGCAGGTAGAGGCCGGTAATGACACCGCGCAGCACAAAGAGTTGGCCGAACTGGTCACCTTGGGCCTGCACCACGAGCAACAGCACCAGGAACTGCTGCTGACGGACATCAAGCATGCACTGTCTTTCAACCCCGCGCGCCCGGCCTATGCCAGCCGCTGGCCGCTGGCGGGCATACACCCACAGCCGGTGAACTGGATGCGCCACGACGCGGGTCTGGTGGAACACGGCTTTGACGCGGGACGCGACGGTGGGTTTGCCTTCGACAACGAAACGCCCCGCCACAAAGTTTATGTGGCGGCCTTCGAGCTGGCCAGCCGGCCCGCCACCAACGGCGAGTTCATGGCCTTCATCGCCGACAGGGGCTATCAGCGCCCGGAGTTGTGGCTTTCCATGGGCTGGGATTGGGTGACTGAGAACGGCGTTAGCCTGCCCTTTTACTGGCAGGGCAGCGAAGGGAGTTACCAGCACTTCACGCTGCAAGGGCTGATTGATGTAGACCCGAACACGCCGGCCTGCCACCTCAGCTACTTCGAAGCCGATGCCTTTGCGCGCTGGGCCGGTGCACGCCTGCCGACAGAGTTTGAATGGGAGCTGGCAGCGCGCAGCGTGGTGGCCAGCCCCGTGCCGCAGGGAAACTTTGTGGAAAAGGCGGCATACCACCCCCTGCCGCAGCAGGAGGAAAGCCACGGCCTGCCGGCCCAGATGTACGGCGACGTCTGGGAATGGACGCAGTCCAACTACAACCCCTACCCCGGCTACAAGCCCTGGGAAGGCCT
Source organism: Polaromonas sp. P1_G4 (assembly GCF_056405475.1). Taxonomy (NCBI): domain Bacteria; kingdom Pseudomonadati; phylum Pseudomonadota; class Betaproteobacteria; order Burkholderiales; family Comamonadaceae; genus Polaromonas; species Polaromonas sp. P1_G4. Next base: position 252 of record NZ_JBFUCA010000545.1, on the reverse strand, counting down.
GGTGGGTGAATACAACGGCAAGTTCATGTGCAACCAGTTTGTGCTGCGCGGCGGCTCGTGCGCCACACCACAAAGCCACATACGCGCCAGCTACCGCAACTTTTTCCCGCCCGATGCCCGCTGGCAGTTCAGCGGCCTGCGCCTGGCGCGTGACCTGCCCGACGGCCGGCTCTGAACTATTCGCGCAACACGTCCAGCACGTCCGAGTTGAACTCGCGGTTGTACAAAATCAGCACCACCACGGCGGTGGCC
>NZ_JBFUCA010000544.1:0-2716 GCF_056405475.1 Polaromonas sp. P1_G4 | reverse complement strand
CTACGCACCCGTCGTGAGCAACGGCGCCCTGGAAAAATTCCTCAACGACACCTTCTCCTCGTTGTCTGACACCGGCGCCGCCAAGGCCGCCAACGTGGAAGACCTCGAGAAGGCATATACCCTGCAATTCGACGTTCCCGGCCTGGCCCGCGAACAACTGGATATCGGCATTGAAGGCGACGTGGTTCGTGTCTCCAGCAAGGAAGACGCACCCCGCAAAATCAAGGCCGCATGGCGCTTCCCGCTGGAAATCGATACCGCCAACAGCAGCGCCAAACTGGAAAACGGCGTGTTGACCCTGACACTGGGCAAAAAAGTCCCTGTCAGCAACGTCACCCACCTCGACATCCAGTAACCACCGACCAAAGCCGGTTAGCCGTCCCTGCCAGCCGGGGCCGTGGAACCGGCTTTGCCGGGCCGCAGGCGCAGCGGCCCCCTCGGGGGGACGGGGAACTACGCGGCGCGAGCGACCGTGGGGGTCAAACTCCAGCGCGGCTTCACATCAAACGTGTAGTCGCGCTGAAGCGTTTCAAGCCCCGCCTGCAGCCGCATGCCGGCCGCCAGCGCAATCATGGCGCCGTTGTCGGTGCACAAATGCAGTTCCGGGTAATGCACACGAATACCGCGTTGCTTGCACACGGCATTGAGCTGGCTTCGCAGCAGCGCATTGGCGCCCACGCCGCCCGCCACCACCAGGCGTTTGAGCCCGGTTTGCGCCATGGCGGCCAGTGATTTTTTCACCAATACCTCCACGATCGCCGCCTGCGTGGATGCCGCGAGGTCGGCCTTGCGGCTGTCCAGCTCCGCACCCAATTTTTTGGCCTGAGTCAGCACTGCGGTTTTGAGCCCGGCAAATGAAAAATCCAGGTCACCACTGTGCAGCAAGGGTCGCGGCAACTTGAAGGCCGCGCAGTCGCCGTGCTCAGCCAGCTTCGACAGATGGGGCCCGCCGGGATAAGGCAAGCCCATCAGCTTGGCCGACTTGTCAAAAGCCTCACCTGCCGCATCGTCAATGGTTTCACCGAGCAATTCGTAACTGCCGACCCGGTCCACCCGCATCAGCTGGGTATGGCCGCCAGACACCAGCAGCGCCACAAAAGGAAACTCGGGCGGGTCGGCGCTCAGAARGGGCGACAGCAAATGCCCTTCCAGGTGATGCACACCCATCGCAGGCTTGCCCAGCGCCGCCGCCAGCGAGCAAGCAACACCCGCCCCCACCAGCAGCGCACCCGCAAGCCCAGGGCCGCGTGTATACGCCACCACATCCACTTGCGCCAGGCTGCTGCCCGCCTCGGCCATCACCTGATGCGTCAAAGGCAAGACACGCCGGATATGGTCCCGGCTCGCCAGCTCAGGCACCACACCACCATAAGCCTGGTGCATGTCGATCTGGCTGAACAAGGCGTGCGACAGCAGGCGCGGCACGCCACTGCCGCTGGCATCCACCAGCGCCACACCGGTTTCATCGCAACTCGATTCGATTCCCAAGACTCTCATCCTTCGAGTGTAAAGCCCCCCGTTCAGGCTCACTACGTGTAGCCTGCCCCCTCAAGGGGGCGGTGCCTGCGGTCTGGCAAAGCCAGTCCCGCGGCTCCCGCTGGTTGAGCCCCTCCTCAACCCAGCATGAGCCCTGGAACCGGCTTTGCCGGGCCGGAGGGCGGGCAGACCCCTCGGGGAGGTAAGGAGTTACACGCAGTGAATGACCGTGGGGGCACGTTTCTTGCACTAAATCCTGCATGACGCCGTCCCAATCCCTGCGCCTTGTCATCATCGCCCCGGACCTGCTGGAGTCCGTGTCCGATGACGACCATGCGCGGGAGCTGGCCGAGCGCTCGCGCCAGCTGCGCATCGGATTGCTGGAAAACGGTTACAACATCGTCGCGGTGCTCCCGGCCGATACCTTCCTGGACGAGCGCCTGGCGCAACTGCAACCCGACATGATCATCGTGGACGCCGAAAGCGAGGCCCGCGATTCGCTGGAGCATGTGGTGATGGCGACGCGGGACGCCCGTCGGCCCATCGTGCTGTTCACCAACGACAACGACACCAGCCACGTGAAGGATGCCGTCGCCGCCGGCGTGTCGGCCTATGTAGTGGCCGGCCTCTCCCCGGACCGCATTCGGCCTATCCTGGACGTGGCCATGGCGCGCTTTGAGCACGAGCAGGGCCTGCGCAAGGAACTGGCACACGCCAAAACAGAGCTGCATGACCGAAAAGTCATAGACCGGGCCAAGGGCATGCTGATGCAGCGCCAGGGCCTGACCGAACAGGCCGCCTTCGAAAAGCTGCGCAAGGCAGCGATGGATAAGGGCCTGCGGCTGGGCGAAGTCGCCCAGCGCATGCTCGACGCCCTGGATTTGCTGGGATAAATCCCGGGCCTGATCTCAGGTAACCCTCAATTGGTGCACCGCACAAATACGGTGCAAGCATCAAACCACCGCCTCGCACCGCCTTTCCCCGCAGCCACTGGTGCAGGCAGTGCGTCCGGGCACTTTCCCTTCTCAAAACGACCCGCTGTCACAGCACTCAGCATCGCTGGCACAGCTTTTGCAATGCCCTAGGCACTGGTCAAAGATGGCCAACCGGCACAGCACTTCAATGGCGAAGTGTGTGGTGCCCCCAAGGAACAAAGGCGTTCGCACCCTGCATCACGTTCAACGTGTTGCCCGGGTCGAGCGCCTTTTTGTTTTTGTCTTTCGTTTTAACTATCAGGAGC
>NZ_JBFUCA010000543.1:0-2733 GCF_056405475.1 Polaromonas sp. P1_G4 | reverse complement strand
GTTACAGGACGTGCGCAAGCAGCTACTATTTTTATAGCAACGGCGGCCGTCGCCGACTGGCGGCCGGCAGCGCCTTCAACGCAGAAGATCAAGAAAGACGGCTCCGGCCAGACGCCGCAGCTGGTGTTTACCGAAAATACGGACATCCTGGCCACTGTCGCGCAGTCGCCTGCAGCCCAGGCCGGCCAGCTGTTTTGCGTGGGCTTTGCGGCTGAAAGTCATGATCTGGCTGACAACGCAGAAGCCAAGCGCCTGCGCAAAAAAGTGCCGCTGCTGGTCGGCAACATTGGCCCGGATACCTTCGGGCAGGACCACAATGCTTTGCTGCTGGTGGATGCGCAAGGCAGCACCGCGCTACCCAGGGCTTCCAAGCTCTCACTGGCGCGCCAGCTGGTGGCCGAGATCGCGACCCGGATGGCGGCGCCGCCGTCCAACGGGAAAGCGACCGCACCATGAACCTTCCCTCGAACACACCGCCAGACGGCGATTTTGTCAGCTATGTGGAACGCCTGACAAAAGCGAACGCGCCGGCCAGCCATGAAGACCAGCCGAGGCCGCAGGAAAAGATTTCGTTTCGCACGCCGTCTCCGGCAAGCCCCGCAACGCCTGCTGCCAAACCCGCGACAATCGCCGGCTCCGGCGCCGCTTTTATCGCTCACATCAAATGGGTTGTCATCCTGTGGATCGCCACGCAGGTGCTGTCCGAGGTGGTGCCCGGCGCGGGCTTCCTGTTTCTGCCCGCGCTGCTGGTTTACGGGGCGTGGGCAATCTTTCAGGCCAACCGTCACTCATCCGGCGCGCTGGTCCAGCGCCTGCGCGAGCTGGCGCGGCAAATGGCCGAAGAAGCCCAGAAAAATCAACCACCCAGGAAAAAATAGTTCATGCACATCGACGTCAAGATCCTCGACCCGCGCCTTCAAAACAACCTTCCCGCCTATGCAACACCCGGCAGTGCCGGCCTCGATTTGCGTGCCTGCCTGGACTCCCCGCTCACGCTGGCCGCCAACGCCTGGCAACTGGTACCGACCGGCATTGCGATCTACCTGCACAACCCCGGCTATGCCGCGCTCATCCTGCCGCGTTCGGGGCTGGGCCACAAGCACGGCATCGTGCTGGGCAATCTGGTTGGCCTGATTGACAGTGACTATCAGGGGCAGCTGATGGTCAGCGCCTGGAATCGCAGCGACGTGCCATTCACCATCGAGCCGATGGAGCGGATTGCGCAGCTGATGATCGTGCCCGTGGTGCAGGCGCAGTTCAATGTGGTGGCGGAATTTCCCGCCAGTGAGCGTGGCGAAGGCGGGTACGGCTCCACGGGCAAAGCCTGAACGGCTGGCGGGCAAAAGGCGTCAGGGAGGGTGTTTTCCTACAACCCCTGCGACACGGCTCCCACGCCGCGACAGCTCTAATCCCCACCTTGTATTTGCTGCGGCGTGCCCTTAATGGGTCATGGGAGTCTCCGCGCTCCTGGTATCGGCTTCTCGCTAGCGTGAAGCCGATGACAGGGGCCGGGAAGCTCATGAACTTATTAACAGGAGAGACTCATGCAAAACACATTCCGCTTTATTTCCTCGGCTTCTGCCGTGCTGGCACTGGTGGGCTTGGCCGCTTGCGCGCCCATGAGCCCGAGCGGCGATTCGTCCTATCCGGCCACCACTTCAACCTATCCTGCTTCTTCGTCCTACCCTGCCAATCAGCAAAATAACTATGTAGAGTATGGGCGGGTCATCAATGTGGAAGCCATCCAGACTACGGAAAAAGGCCGCGGCTCTGGCGTGGGTGCTGTGCTGGGCGGTGTGGCGGGTGCTGTGGTGGGTCACCAGATCGGTGGCGGCAGCGGCAAGGATGCGGCAACCGTGGTGGGTGCGGTGGGCGGTGCGGTGGCCGGTAACGCCATTGAAAAGAACCGCAACGCGACCATTCGTGAGAGCTATCGCGTCTCCGTGCAACTGGACAATGGCAGCTCACGCGCCTACGACGTGCCCAGCTACGGCAACCTTCGCGTGGGAGACCGCGTAAAGATTGAAAACGGCCAGATCAACCGGATCATGTAACGCTGCGGTTCATCCGCCTTTAAAGAGCCGGCTACTCCCGCAGGGGATGGTCGGCTTTTTTTACGTCCGGAATCACACCTGTCTCAGTGCAGCGTGCCACTTCCCGGCGTGATCGGCTCAAGTTTAAAAAAACCGGTGCCAAGTGATCCCTGGCCGATTTCCTCTTCGCTGGCTTCGCGCACGGCTTCAACCTTGAGGTTCAACCGGATGGCAATGCCCGCAAGGGGATGGTTGCCGTCGAGCACGACGTGATCGGGATAGATCTCGGTCACGGTGTAAATATGATCATGAGGTGCTTGCCCGGTGCTTCCTGGCGGAAGGGCCATGCCGTCGAAGGTCATGCCTTCTTCCAGTTCGGCGGGAAAAATCTTGCGGGGTTCGAGGAAAACCAGGTTCTCGTCGTAGTCACCGAAGGCATTTTCTGGCTCAAGGTGCAGCTCGAGCTTCTCTCCGGCTTCATGGCCTTGCAGTGCCTCTTCGATCTTGGCGAGGAGGTCATCGCCGCCGAGCAAAAACTCGATGGGTTCGTCCAGCTCGTCCAGCACATCGCCCAGAGTGTCTTTCAGCGTCCATGTCAGGGCTACGACGCATTGCGGGGTGATTTTCATCCGACAATTGTCCCATGGATGTAAATCAATCTCTAGAGCTCCTCGCCGGCCTGAGCCCGGCGCAATTCATG
>NZ_JBFUCA010000542.1:0-2739 GCF_056405475.1 Polaromonas sp. P1_G4 | reverse complement strand
AGCAAGAACTACGGAGCGTGGGCTCTGCGCGGCTGGCTGCTGGCGAAGTTCGCGGGGCTGGAATTCACCGAAAAAGTGATTTCACCGGATGACCCGGCGATGAAAGCCGAAATGCTGCTGCTTTCGTCCAGCATGCTGGTGCCGTCGCTGCAGCACGGCAACGTCAAGGTGTGGGACACCCTGGCGATTGCCGAATACCTCAATGAAATCAAGCCTAAAGCCCAGTTGCTGCCCGCGGACATCAAGGTGCGGGCGCATTGCCGTGCGGTGTGCGGTGAGATGCATTCAGGCTTTGCCTCCATGCGCGCTGCGCTGCCGATGAACATCAAGGCCCATTTTTCGGGCTTCAAGGTCTGGTCCCGCGCGCAGGCCGACATCGACCGCGTGCTGGAAATCTGGAAGGAATGCCTGGCCACCTATGGCGGCCCCTATCTGTTCGGCAAGCAGCTGTCGGTGGCCGATGCCATGTATGCGCCGGTGGTTACCCGGTTTCTCACTTACGACGTGCCGCTGGACAAGGCTTGCACGGCGTATTGCAAGCGGGTGATGGAGTTGCCGGCTATGAAGGAGTGGGTGGCTGAGGCTCGGAAGGAGCCGGATGACATTGATGAGTTGGATGCAGAATTTTGAACACCCCCGTCGAGGCTCACTGCGTGTAGCCTGYTCCCCCCTTSCAGGGGGCGGYGCCTGGGGCCGGCGAAGCCGGACCCGCGGCCCCCACTGGTGAAATACCCCCGCTACATACGCCCTGAAATCTTCAAGCCAGCATGAGCCGCGGGACTGGCTTTGCCAGACCGCAGGCGGGCGGCCCCCTCGGGGGGCAGGGAGCTACACGAAGTGAGCGACCGTGGGGGCGCTATTTCCAGGGGGTAGGTGGCGGAATTTCGCAGACCGGGTCTACGTCTATGGATTTGAAGTCCGCTGGCCCGACGATTTCCAGGTATTCCATGTCGGGTGAGTAGTCGAACAGGAAATGCTTGATGCCTGGTCGCTGGTGCACCACGTCACCGGCCTCGACCAGGGTTTCCTTGTCTTCGTACATAAAGCGGGCCCAGCCCTTGGTCATGATGACGATCTGGAAATCTGCCTCATGACGGTGCCATCCCGTGCCTGTTTCTGGTGCCATATTGGCCTTCACAAGGTGCGCGATGACTTTGCCGTTGGTCGCGTCGGCAATGCCGAGGTCACGGTACAGGAAAAAGTCGCGCAAACCACCGGAGACAAACTGCGTGTCGCCAGGCTTGACATGGGAAAACTTGGTCGCGGTGCGGTCCAGCATGGGGTGCTCCTGTTCAATCAAGACATCCAACTCGGGATTGGTGCGGTGCAGCAAGCATGAAGTGTTCCAGAGTGTGTGCGGCGTGGGCTACACCGCTGGCTGCACAGCCAGGGCGACAAAGAGGGGCCTTTGCAAAGCTATAGTTCAGGAACGTCTAAACCTCCACCCATCCGACTCAAAGGCGTTTGACATGTGGCCCAAGCTCATTCGTTTCCTCAAGGGGGAGCGGAGACCTGACCCTTTCTTCAAGCGAGGGCCGGGCTTGACCGGTTTTGTTGACACTTTCACCTTAGAAGACACTGTCCATGCGTCCATCGTTGAAGACCCGAAAGCCCATTGACCAACTCAAGCCGGAAGACCTCATCGCTTTTCCCATCTGGGAGTTCGCAAGCGACGAGGAAGGGGATGAAGAGCAGGACGAAACCTGGGTTCGTCCTCATCCGGCGAAGATGATGGGCCCGGACCTTTACGACCTGTCCGTTGCTGCTGATTTCCTTGCTTCCTCGGGCCAGATGTTCACCGGCTTTGTTGGCGTGACCACGGCTGGCGATCTCGAGTTTGGGCATGGGGTGCTGCTGCATGAAAACGACCACATCTTCGTTCCCTCGGCCGAGTACCCGCAGGCAAAAAAGGAACGCAAGGCGGTTGCGGCCGCGCTGCGCATGAAAGAGTCTCAGGTTTTCCCGCTCAAGTTCACATTACGTGTTCTTCTGCAGGGCGAAGTTGCACCGCGCCGTGGTGAGTTCGCGTAGTCGCAGTGCGGCAAGCAACAAAACGTTCGCATCATGTCTGTTCTGGATCGACCATTCTTCAATCTGTCTGTGATCAAGGCACCGGTGGCCGAGGTTGCCCAGGCGTTTGATCGCTATCCGCCAATGCGGGTTCATGGCAGCCCAACCTCGTTTGTCTTGCCAGAACAGCCGTACACGGAAGACAAAGGCGCGCCGCCGCTCATTCTGTGGTCACCGGCTAACGCACCTGGGCTAACGGTTTTTATGCCTCACCTGTCTGCGGGAGATGGTTACGTACCAGCTTACGCGCAGTCGACGTTTCGCTTTGATGTAATTTCAATTCGAAGTACCGCTGATGATTGCCGGAAGGACGCCGTGAATGAATTTTCTGCTTATTCCCAAGGCGCTTTGTTGCGCTTTGTCCGTGTAATGAGTGACAACCCAGGTTGGGACTTCTATCAAAAGGGAGATCCTTTGTCCTTCGAAAACCTGGAAAAGTATCAGTTGCGATTAAAGCGGAAACGATTGCAGCGAGGCGATGTGCTTGYCTGCGTTGAATCCTGGGGAGCTCCAATCACATCGGCAATGTTCTGGCGCAGCGACTTTTCCGCTGTTACCTTCTTGCCGAAAGGGCCGGCCCCTTCGGCATTGGTCTGACATGACCACGAGAAACCAGCGCTACGCACACGCCGGGTTTGTCCGGGCTTGTCAACGGCGGGCCTGAATAAT
>NZ_JBFUCA010000541.1:0-2740 GCF_056405475.1 Polaromonas sp. P1_G4 | reverse complement strand
TTTATGTACAGAACGCAAAACCTCGAGCCTATGATAATTCAGCCCATCTCCTCATCGAATGTGAACGCCCCATGACCCTGCCTTCTGCCGCTCACCTGATTTCCGGCATCACCGAACTTGCGCACCTGGGTGTCATCCGTGCCTCCGGTGAAGATGCCGTCACGTTTTTGCAGGGCCAGCTGACCCAGGACGTGGCCCTGATGGGGGCTGGCGAAGCGCGCCTGGCGGCTTTCTGCAATGCCAAGGGCCGGATGCAGGCCAGTTTTGTGGTGTTCAAGCGCAGCAGCGATGCCGGCCAGCAGGACGTGCTGCTGCTGTGCAGCCGCGACATCCTGCCCGCCACACTCAAGCGCCTGTCGATGTTTGTGCTGCGTGCCAAGGCCAGACTGACCGACGCCAGTGCCGAATTCGCGCTCTATGGCGTCACCGGAGCCGCTATGGATTCGATAGCTGGTGGCGCCCGTCCTGTATGGTCAAAAGCCGATTTTGGTGATGCAAATATGGTGTTTTTGCAGCCCGGCGCGGGCCAGCCGCGTGCGATTTTGTGCGTACCTGCCACTTCACCCGCTCCCGAAGGACCGCGCATCGACAGCGCCTTGTGGCACTGGCTGGACGTGCAGTCCGGTATTGCGATGATCACGCAACCCATTTTTGAAGCCTTTGTGCCGCAAATGCTGAATTACGAATCCGTCGGAGGGGTGAACTTCAAAAAGGGTTGCTACCCGGGCCAGGAAATCGTTGCGCGCAGCCAGTTCCGCGGCACGCTCAAACGGCGCGCATACCTTGTTCATACCGCCGGAACACCGGCAACAGGCCAGGAGATATTTCACGCCTCCGATGCAGGGCAGCCTTGCGGGCTGGTCGCCGCGGCGGCGGCCAATCCCGCTGGCGGCTTTGACGCCATCGTGTCGATGCAGACCTCTGCCGCCGCCGATGCCGGCGACGGCCGGTTGACGCTGGGAAGCGCCACAGGCGAAGCCTTGAGCCTGCTTCCCCTGCCCTACCCGCTGCTGGAAGATATCTGATGCACGGCACAGGGGCGCGGGGCTCATGACATGTGCCTGATCGCGTTTGCCATTGGCGTATCGGAGCGCTGGCCGCTCCTGATTGCGGCCAACCGCGATGAATTCCTGGACCGGCCGACGCTGCCGCTGGCCCGCTGGCGAACCGCTTCGGGGCAAGAAGTCCTTTCAGGCCGTGACTTGCGTGCCGGCGGCACCTGGATGGGCATGACACCGGGCGGCAGGATTGCTTTTCTCACCAATGTGCGTGGAGCCCGCGCAGATGCCGGGGCCCGCTCGCGGGGGGAACTGGTGACGCGTTGGCTGGAAAGCCGCGATGATGCGGCAGGTTTTGCTTCAGCTCTCGAAGAAGAAGGCGCGGACTACGCAGGCTTTAACCTGGTGGTTGGCGATTTTCAGCGGAACGTCTGGGCCTGGGTGACAAACAAGCCGGCCGTGGTGTCTGGCGCTTCAAACCTGCATCTTCAGGTTCTGTCACCAGGTCTTTACGGGTTGTCCAATGCGGCACTGGATACGCCGTGGCCCAAAACCCTGGAACTCAAACGCTCCCTCCATGCCGCCCTGAAGACGAGCTCAGGCCTGGAAGCAACGGAGCTTCAGGCATCTCTGTGGTCGGCTCTGGGTAATCGCCAGCGCGCGCCGCGCGAAGACCTTCCGGTCACCGGCGTGCCGTTGGCGCTGGAAGAAGCTCTGTCCAGTGCCTTTGTGGATTTTCCGGACCATGCGTACGGCACACGGAGCAGCACCGTGCTGCTGGCAGCAGCAGATCCGGCCGATCTGTCAACGCGATGGGATGTCCAGGTCGAGGAGCATATGTACGTGAGCCCGTCAGCTGAAGAGCCCAGCCACCACCATCAGCCGGCATATCCCGTTTCGCACCGGTTCACTGTTCAATGGCAGAAAGCCGCACCCGCTTCTCAGAGCCTGGACCGGTAGTCGGGGGGAATGCGCTGACGCGTGGCTTCCTTGTCTTTTTCGGGTGATGCGGCCATGGCCGCCTTGTAGAACATCAAAGCCTTCGCGTCATCTTTTTTCCGGATGGCATAGAGGTAGCCCAGTTTGACCAGCCCGTCGACCTGCTGGTCAGGAAAGCTTTTGTTACGCAGTTCCATGCTCTGGACGGCCAGATCCAAGTCGCCGTTTTTCACACCCAGTATCCACCCGGCATCCAGGAGGTCATAGTCATATATACCTTCTGCCAGGTATTGTTTGGTCAGCTTTTGGGCCTCTGCCGTTCTCCCCGACCGGCTCAGCAGGACGACTTCCAGCGATCGGACTGACGCCGCTTTCGGCTGGAGGTTCTTGCTGCGTTCCAGGTATTCGAAAGCCTTGTCCATGGCTCCCATCTGGGCATGCCCACGGGCAATATTCGTCAGCAAGGCCACCACGTACGGACGCGAAGACACCACAGACTCCCAGATCCAGACGGCGTTTGGCCAGTCGCCCCAGCGCGCCAGTTCGTCAGCCACCATGGGCGTCAGCTTGCGGTAGTGGGGATTGATGCGGGTGCCTTCTTTGACCAGCTCCAATATTTCCCGCTTGGTGGCGTTCCAGCGCGGGTTGTTGACATCCCCGGACTGCGTGATGGTTAGTGCCAGTCTGACGGACCTGACGATCCTGCTTTCCGCCATGGCGGCCTGTTGCGATATATAGATCGCCAGCGCGAGGCAAAACATTAAAGTGATGCCCAGCAACTTCGAGTACACAGGCTTCCAGGA
>NZ_JBFUCA010000540.1:0-2742 GCF_056405475.1 Polaromonas sp. P1_G4 | reverse complement strand
GGTTAACTACGACAAAAACAAGGTGCGTGTGTCGGTCACGATCTTCGGGCGTGCCACACCGGTAGAGCTGGAATTCAGCCAGATCGAAAAAACGTAATTTCGATTCGGTAGATAATTTCGCGCCTTGCAACTCGGCGCGAAACGGTCCTTGCGGACTGTTTTTGAGTTGTGTAACCCCCGGGGAGCCCGGACCTGCCTTTGGCAGCGTTCAGGCGTTATGACCCGCAAGGAGAAAAGTATGGCGAAAAAAATCGTCGGCTTTATCAAGCTGCAAGTGCCAGCTGGTAAGGCTAACCCGTCCCCCCCGATCGGCCCTGCGCTCGGTCAGCGTGGCCTGAACATCATGGAATTCTGCAAGGCATTCAATGCGCAGACCCAGGGTGTTGAGCCAGGCTTGCCACTGCCTGTGGTGATCACAGCATTTGCTGACAAGAGTTTTACCTTCGTCATCAAGACGCCTCCGGCAGGCGTCCTGATCAAAAAAGCTATCAAGCTCGACAAGGGTTCGTCCACGCCGCACACGGTGAAGGTTGGCAAGATTTCCCGCGCGCAGCTTGAAGAAATCGCCAAGACCAAAATGAAAGACATGACGGCTGCTGACCTTGACGCTGCAGTTCGCACGATTGCCGGTACGGCCCGCTCCATGGGTGTGTCGGTGGAGGGTGTTGTATGAGCAAGCTGACCAAACGCCAGAAGACTATTGGCGACAAAATCGACAGCAACAAGCTGTACGCGATTTCCGATGCCCTCGGCCTCGTGAAGGAATTCGCTGTCGCCAAGTTCGATGAATCCATCGACGTGGCTGTCCAGCTCGGCATCGATGCCAAGAAATCCGACCAGGTCGTTCGCGGCGCTGTCGTGCTGCCAAACGGCACCGGCAAGACCAAGCGCGTGGCCGTGTTCGCCCAGGGTGCCAAGGCTGAAGAAGCCAAAGCCGCCGGCGCAGACATCGTCGGCATGGATGATCTTGCTGCTGAAATCAAGGCCGGCAAGATGGATTTCGACGTGGTGATTGCTTCCCCCGATGCGATGCGCATCGTGGGTACGCTGGGCCAGGTGCTCGGTCCCCGCGGCCTGATGCCTAACCCCAAGGTTGGCACCGTGACGCCTGACGTGGCGCAAGCCGTCAAGAACGCCAAAGCCGGCCAGGTTCAGTTCCGTGTCGACAAGGCCGGTATTGTTCATGGCACGATTGGCCGCCGCTCGTTCGACACCGCCAAGTTGCAAGGCAATCTGGCTGCACTGATCGACGCGTTGCAAAAAGCCAAACCGGCTTCGAGCAAGGGCGTGTATTTGAAGAAAGTTGCGGTTTCGTCAACGATGGGTGTGGGCGTTCGCRTCGACACGCAAACCATCGCAGCGTAATCGCAGAAATTTGGGCAACCCGCAGGGGTTGTTCAATGTGGTGGGCTGCCGGGGTTCGCTCCGGCAGGTCATCAAAGACCGTTGGCGTGGCAGGCTTTTTGGGCTTGCCGCTTAATCGAAAGACAGCCAACGCAGATGGCGGTCCCGCTGCAGATGGTTTTGCAAAGAATCTGAAACAGTTGGTCGCTGAACATGAGCGTGTTGAAGGGCGAGGGGGATGCAAGTCACCCGAACCTGACCACACATTTTTAAGGAGTAGACCTTGAGTCTCAACCGCAGTGAGAAACAAGCCGTCATTGATGAAGTGACTGGCCTCGCCGCTAAAGCTCAAACGCTCGTGATGGCGGAATACCGTGGTATCACGGTCGCTGACATGACCCGTCTGCGCAGCCAAGCCCGCGACAAAGGCGTGAACCTGAGTGTTCTGAAGAACACCCTGGCTCGCCGTGCCGTGGCAGGCAGTGCATTCGAAGTCGTGTCCGACCAGATGACCGGTCCGCTGATCTATGGCTTTTCCACGGATGCCGTGGCTGCTGCAAAAGTAGTCGCTGACTTCGCAAAAACCAATGACAAATTGGTGATTCGCGGTGGTGCATTTGGCGGTAAATCCCTGGACGTGAACGGCGTGAAGCAACTGGCCAACATTCCCTCCAAGGAAGTGTTGCTCGCCCAGTTGTGTGGCTTGCTGATGTCGCCTATGTCGCGTACGGCCGTTGTGCTGGGCGCCCTGGCGGCCAAAAAGGGCGGCGACGCAGCCGATGCCCCCGCAGCAGCTGAAGCTGTAGCAGCGTAATTTGTACCCAACTTTTTAGGAAATTCAAAATGGCATTCGATAAAGACGCATTTTTGACCGCGCTGGATAGCATGACGGTCCTCGAACTCAACGAATTGGTGAAATCCATCGAAGAGAAATTTGGCGTGAGCGCAGCTGCGATGGCTGCTCCCGCTGCTGGCGGTGGCGGCGGTGCTGCTGCAGCTGCTGAAGAGAAGACCGACTTCAATGTCGTGCTGCTCGAAGCTGGCGCCAACAAGGTGTCGGTCATCAAGGCCGTTCGCGAAATCACCGGTCTGGGCCTGAAAGAAGCCAAGGACCTGGTTGACGGTGCTCCGAAGAACGTCAAGGAAGGCGCTCCAAAGGCTGACGCAGAAGCTGCGAAGAAGAAGCTCGAAGAAGCCGGCGCGAAAGTCGAACTCAAGTAATTCTTGGTGTTTGAGAAGGCTGGAAGACCGTAGTCGGGCTTCCAGCCTTTCGTGTTTCAAGGAACACACCGAAAAGCAGACTTAACCGTCTGCTTTCCAGTGTTTTCTGACCCCGACTGCAGAAAACGCCTTGGTTCGGGTGACGTGCAATGCGTCACCGTCCGCCATGGTTGGTAG
>NZ_JBFUCA010000539.1:0-2749 GCF_056405475.1 Polaromonas sp. P1_G4 | reverse complement strand
GATCAGGGCAAAAACTTGTTTGAGCGAAGCGAGTTGTTTTTGACCCCGGCTGGACCGAGCACCACAGGTTGCCCGCAGCGAAGCGAAGGGACGCAGGAACCAGGGTCGCCTTTCTTTTGCTTACTTTTCTTTGGCGAAGCAAAGAAAAGTGAGTTGCATGCCGGGCAACCCCCGGCCAGCCGCCCTCAGCAGAGCGCGCCCAACCCTGAGCAAGAACGGCCAAGACAAGGCTCTGCCAGGATAAGCAAAGACCTACCCCTTAGCCACCTTCACAGGCCTCTTCCAGTTAGGCAAACTGACCTGTTTGCCCCGCGCCACACTCAGCGAATCCGGTGGCGTACTTTTGGTGATGGTCGACCCTCCTCCCACCGTGCCGCCCGCGCCTATGGTGACGGGTGCCACCAGCACGCAGTTGCTGCCGATGTGCACGTCGGCCTCAATCACCGTGCGGTGCTTGTTGGCGCCGTCGTAGTTGGCGGTGATGCTGCCGGCACCGTAGTTCACGCGCTCGCCCACCGTCGCGTCGCCCAGGTAAGCCAGGTGGTTGGCCTTGGCGCCCTTGGCCAGGGTGGCGTTTTTGACTTCCACAAAATTGCCGATGTGTACCTCGGCGCCCAGTTGCGCGCCGGGCCGCAGGCGGGCAAAGGGCCCGATCAACGCGCCTTCGCCGATCTGCACACCCAGCTTCTCGCCGTCGATATGGGTGAAGGGATGGATCACGGCGCCGGCGGCAATGGTGCAGTTGGCAATCACGCAGTTGGCGCCAATGCGCACTCCGTCGCCCAGCGTGACCTGGCCTTCGAACACGCAGTTCACGTCGACTTCCACATCCTGGCCGCAGCGAAGCGTGCCGCGCACATCCAGTCGTGCGGGATCGGCCAGCCGCACGCCTTGCTCCATCAGCGCCGTGGCCAGGCGGCTTTGGTACACGCGTTCCAGTTCAGCCAGTTGCACCGGACTGTTCACGCCGGCCACCTGGGCTGCGTCTGTGATCTGCTGCGCCACGACGGCCACGCCATCAGCCACCGCAAACTTGACGATGTCGGTGAGGTAATACTCGCCTTGGGCGTTTTGATTGTCCAGCCGGGAAAGCCAGGCACGCAGCAGGCGCGTGGGGACAGCCATGATGCCGCTGTAAATTTCGCGGATCTCGCGCTGGGCAGGTGTCGCATCTTTATGCTCGACGATGGCGCGTACCTGGGCCGAGGCTTCGGCGCCGGCCCGCAAGGGCTCGGAGGCGTGCGCCTGCGCGCGCACGATACGGCCATAACCCGTGGGGTCGGCCATGCTGAGCGTGAGCAGTGCCAGCCGCTGGCCGTCGCACTGTGCCAGCAGGGCCTGCAGCGTGGCGGCTTGGGTCAGCGGCACATCGCCCGACAGCACCAGCGTGACGCCATCGTCGGCYAGCAGGGGAATCGCCTGCTGCACTGCATGACCGGTGCCGAGCTGTGGTTCCTGCCGCGCAAATTGCAGGCTGAGCTTCGAATCTGTGCCCGTTTCCCGCTGCGTAAAGCCCTGGCAGGCGGCCTCAACAGCCTCAGCGCCGTGGCCGGTAATGACGACCGCCTTGCGCGCTGACAAAGACGCAGCGCATTCGATGACATGCTGCAGCAAAGCCTTCCCGCCCAATCGGTGCAAAACCTTGGGTAAGCTGCTTTTCATCCGCGTGCCTTTGCCTGCGGCCATGATGACGACATCAACTGGGGTTGCCATGAAGTTTCCTCTGGATTTTCGAAGGACAGGATTTGAAAAGCGTGCCAGCCCCGCCGGGGCAGCGCTGGTACGCAGCTTACGGATTATCGGTGTGCTTGCCGCCATGCTGCTGGGTGCGGCGCTGCCCGGTTGCAACGTGATGATGAAACTGGCCTACAACCAGGCGCCTGAGCTGGTGTATTGGCATCTGGACGGCCATTTTGACTTCACCGACACGCAAAACGTGCAGGTCAGGGCCGACCTGGACAGGCTGCATGCCTGGCACCGGCAAACCCAGCTGCCGGGCTATATCGACACGCTGCAAAAACTGCAGCACCAGATGCCGCAGGACATGGACACGGCAAAGGCTTGTGCGGTCTATACCGACCTGCGGCGAAAGCTGATGGTGGTGTCGAACGAGGCTGAGCCCCTTATGACAAAGCTGGCGGGCACGCTCCACGCCAGCCAGATGAAAAAACTGCAGCAGCATTTTGAAAAAGGCAATGCCGACTACCGCGAAGACTTTCTGGAGTCATCCAAAACCAACCGCAAAAAGCGCTACAAAGAGGCGGTGAACCGGGCTGAAATGCTTTACGGGCGGCTGGAGGAAAAACAACTGGACATCATCGGCCGGCGAATCGATACGTCCCACTTTGACGCCGCCGTGTCCTACCGGGAAAGGCTGCGGCGCCAGCAGGATGCCCTGCAAACCCTGCGCCCGCTGGCTGACGGCCACAGCACACCCGAGAAAACGCAGGCCGCCGTGAACGGACTGTTTGAACGCACGCTGAACTCACCAGACGTCGCTTACCGGGACTATTTCGAACGCCTGACCCAGGACATTTGCCAGGGGTTTGCAGAACTGCACAACAGCACCACGCCCGCCCAGCGCTTAAAAGCCGTGGAAAACCTTCACCGCTATGAGCGGGATTTCAAAGCCCTGCACAGCCAAAAGTCCTGACCATGGAACCCCGCCCTACGCAACCCGCCTTATTTGCCGGGCGCCTTGGAATGGGACAAGCCTTCCTCTTCAGCTTTCTTCAGTTCTGCCGCCTGC
>NZ_JBFUCA010000538.1:0-2751 GCF_056405475.1 Polaromonas sp. P1_G4 | reverse complement strand
CTCCATGCCCTGCAGCATTTCGTTGACCTCGGTCACTTCGTAGGTGCGCTGGGCGCCGCGCCTGTCCTGCAGGAAACTGTCCGCTTCATCCAGCAGCAGCACGGCTTTTTCCGATTCAGCTTCGCGGAACATCGCCGCCATATTCTGTTCGGTTTCACCGACATACTTGCTCATCAGGTCGCTGGCCTGCTTGATGATGAGCGGCAAATCCAGTGCTTTGGCGATGTGTTCGGCCAATGCCGTCTTTCCCGTGCCTGGCGGGCCATAAAAACACAGGCTGCCATGGCTTCGGCTTTTCAGTGCTTCAACGATACGCGGCACCTCGAACCGGGATTCGACATTGAGCATGGAAAGGTCATAAGTGGTCGCGTTGCRCCGGCCGGAAGCTTCCGCCCGGTTGCCCAGCGCCACGTCGGCGTTCTTGAGCTGGCGCTCGATCAGCGACTCCATCAACAGCGGCCGCCCGCCGGACAGGATGGCCTGCATGCCTTCTGCGTCCACCTGCGCATCCACTGCGTCTTCGGGCGCGCTGGCCAGCCGCGCAAACCGGACAGCCGTGCGTATTTGCGCGGGCGTCAGGCCCTTGCGGGCCGTCAGCTTGGCCACAAAGGCATCGCTGACCTGAACACCTTCCAGTGTCTTGCGCACCAGGCCTTCACGGGCACCCGGCGGCGGCGACCTGAGTTCGAGGTGGTAGGCAAAGCGCCGGCGAAAGGCGGGGTCGATCTGCTCGATGCGGTTGGTGACCCACAGGGTGGGCACGGTGTTGGATTCAAGGATCTGGTTGACCCAGGCCTTGCCGCTGACCGACCCACTGGCAGGTACGGGCAATTGTTCGGAGCGCGCCATCAGCTGCGCGGCTTCGCTGGAAATCGGCGGAAACACATCTTCCACTTCATCAAACAACAAGGCGGAGTGCGTGCTGCCCTTGAGGAAAACCTGCGCGATTTGCAGCGAACGGTAGCGGTCCCGGCCACTGAGCGAGTTGCCGTCGCGGTCGGCATATTCGACCTCGAACAGGTCCAGGCCGGCGGCCTGTGCCACCACCTTGGCCAGCTCGGTCTTGCCGGTGCCGGGTGGGCCGTAAAGCAGCACATTCACGCCCTGCTCTTTGCCGGCCACCGCATTGCGCAGCAGCGACACCAGCACCTGCGCATCCTCCTGCACAAAAGCGAAGTCCGCCAGACCCAGGCTGCTGTGCGCGGCCGGCCGGGTAAACACAGCCATCAGCTCGTTCTGGTCGCGGTATTCGCGCATCAGCACGGGCGGCAGTTTTTCACTGACCTTCATCAGGTCCGCAAGGTCGGTGATGTTGTGCTCGGAAATCAGGTTCTCGACCATGCCGATGCGCTCCAGGCGCGAGCCGGCGCGCAGCGCTTCGGCAACCTCGGGGGCCTTCACGCCGGCCACATCGGCAATGGCGGCATACGCCTCGGGGGCATTGTTGACCTTGAACTCCACCAGCAGGGAGCGCAGGTCGCGCTGGTAGCGTGCCAGGGTGCCGTAGAGCAGCAGCGCACGCTCGGCCCGGTTGAGCTGCAGCAGGTTGGCCAGTGCATCGATGTTTTTCTCGACCAGGGTGGATTGTTTCTTGAGCGCCTGGGTCAGCCATTCGCCGGTGGCAGCCAGCACCGAGAGCAAGTCCTTGGGCTGGTCCTTCGCATGCTCGTCGAGATAGAAGAACAGCGTGCCTTCTTCATAGGGGCCGCGCCAGGCGCCGTGGCGCGCCATGAACTCGGTGTCGGTCAGGCTTTCATGGCCGCGCCAGAACTCGTTGTCCTTGCAGCGGCGGCCGAGAAACTCGCGCAACCGCTGCACCGCCGGCAGGGGCCACACAAGATGCCGGCCCGAGAGCGAGAGCAGGCTGTTGAGGTCGCGGCGCACATTGAACTTGGCGCCTTGCCTTGCCGCCAGCGTCAGCACGAAATGCGAGCACATCAGGTCCAGCACCGGCGCCTCTTTCAGCCCGGGGGACAGCAGCCACTGCTGCTCGCTAACGGAACGCTTGCTCATGGACAAACCTCCCTTTGCAACTACACGGTTGGTAGACATGCCTGTGAGATACCCTGCTTCAAGACCGGCGCCTCACTGGCTATGAGCACCGCAGATGCGACCTGGTTCAATGAGACTCCACCATAACGCAGCTTGAAGCATCATGGAAGACGCTACTTGTACCCCCACGTGTGAAATGCACCACAGAAACTCCTGCGAAGATGCGCAAAGATGATCCCGCACAATCCCACCATAGCCCCGCAGAGGAATTCCCATGCTCAGTCTCAAAGATATAGAAACAGCCGCCCAGCGCCTGCAGGGCCACCTGCTCGATACGCCCTGCGTGGAGTCCAAGACGCTTTCCCAGTTGACGGGCGCGCAGATTTACCTGAAGTTCGAGAACCTGCAGTACACCGCGTCCTTCAAGGAGCGCGGCGCCTGTAACAAGTTGGCCCAGCTCTCAGCCGACGAACGGCGCCGCGGCGTGATCGCGATGAGCGCTGGCAATCATGCCCAGGGCGTCGCGTACCACGCACAGCGGCTGGGCATACGGGCGGTGATCGTGATGCCGCGCTTCACGCCGGGCGTCAAAATCGAACGCACCCGGGGTTTTGGCGCCGAGGTGGTGCTGCACGGCGATACGCTGGACGAATCACGCACCCACGCGCTGACGCTGGCTGAGCGGGAGGGCCTGGTCTTCGTGCACCCTTACGACGACGAAGCCATCGTCGCAGGCCAGGGTACGGTGGTGCTGGAGAT
>NZ_JBFUCA010000537.1:0-2774 GCF_056405475.1 Polaromonas sp. P1_G4 | reverse complement strand
CAGTGAGTAATGATCAAGACCTGGGGGGTAAAAAAACTTACCTATACGGTGGCGAGTCGATCAATAAAGATCAACTGATTGAACGCCTGGATGCGCTTGACCCGCGCGTTGCGGTGGGCCTTTCCAGTCACCTTGGCGTGCGCTTGGCGAGCAAATACTTCAAGGCGCTCGCTGATCCAAACGAAGAGTTCGCCGGCGTATTGATGTTTTGGCACCTTATCCACTTCATAGATCGCTATCCTGCGGCGCGTAGTGTTTTGGCGAAATGTGACTTGAACCGTGCGAACCATGATGGCGATACTGTGCTGCACTATGCGGCAAAAACTTATCGTCATTGCGGCGATGAAGACATCGAATGGCTGATTTCACAAGGCTGCGATGTGAACGCCCGCAATGCGAACGGAGATTCCCCGTTGTTGGTCGCATCACGGCTTCCTGACAAGCGCAACGGCGCAATGTATCGATTGCTGCGCCACGGGGCCGAGCCGAATATTCGTGACCGGAATGGTTTGGCTGCGATACATCACGTTTGTGCAACGGAAAACGGGGTGGGCATGGTTGGCGCACTCAGGCATCGCAACGCCGATTTGAATGCAGATTCATCGATGGGCTCTCCGCTCTGGATTGCGAATGCGGCAGACCGCTATGCGGCGCGCGATAAATTATGGCCGCTCAATTTACAGCTCATCTCTCCGGCGACCGCTTACGAGGGTGACGCTTATGCAAATTTGCTAACCGCGATCAAGCACCACGATGTAGCTTCGATGGCGCGCTACATTGATGTCGTACAGCTTGGCGAATCGCAGGTGCAAGCGCTGTATGTCTACGCCTGTTATTTTCAATGTGGTGTGCTTTTTGACCATTTGCAGCGGGTACATCCCTGGCGCCTGGTCGCCGATACGCCCGATTCCCCCGATACGTTCTTTGGCCGGGACTACGCGCTGAATCACCTGGACCTGCTAAACGATGAGCACCCGGCGGTTGGCGATTCCTATCGCATATTTGTTGCAGCGATCGCGCAATCCAACCCGGCGCAATTGCACGCATTGGCACAGACCCGCGATTTCGCGATCAATTGTCTGCGTGTTGTTGAATGGCGCAGTGCGCAAGCGCTGGAGTTCTTTGGGCTGCTCAAAACCAAAGAACTGACTTTCGAGCAGTTATTTTCGGGTAACGGCTTGTGGGTGCGCTGGCACGACAAGGAGGATGTGCCCGCAAACATCGCGGAGGTACTGATCGCCTTGCGTGCGATGGGGTTGGTCTTCCATGGCTCCGAATACGGGCTGAAAGATGCGGGATTGTCAGACGATTTGGTTCAACGGCTGTGTCGGCCTTGATCGCCGGCCGATAGCCAGGCACTAATTTTGGCGTAAGACTAACAATGTCAGAACCTTTTTCTTTAAAAATCACGGCCAAAAAAGTAAGCCCTGAAGCCCTGCAGGCACTTTCGCGCTTTGYTGCGGCAGTGAACAGCAAGGACGGCAGTGCCTTGCGGGCATTGTTGTCGGATTCTGCGCTCGCCAAGTCGGCGCTGACGACCAACAAGTTGTCGCCCGATATTTTCCTGCCGCATGCGCCATACACCAGTTATCAGTTCAACGTGGTGGATGCCTTGCATGAAGCAACCCAAGCCACGGAGTTGGAGGTCATGCTCGATGGCGCCGAAAAACTGCGCATGGAGCTGGACGGAACAGACCGTGACGCCGATGGATTTTGCGTGTTCTTTTTTGTGTGGCTGGCTTCGGTCGGCCTGACTGCGTTTGATGCGACGGCGAAGTCGTCTCACGGGTGGTCGGCGAAGTGGACGCAGGATGCTGCTAAGCTGACGTTGGTGAAACACAAACTACCGGGCGACGGCGACTCCGCAGAGACCTATGCAAAGCGCAATGCCGCTGCCGAGAAATCGTCTTGCGGGTTTCTCATCAAGCAGTTCAAGTACACGGTGGGAGGCGACTTCAATCGCCTGGTGTCATCGCTGCAAGAAGACAGCGTGATGATGGTTTCGTTTTCGCACATCATCGACAAGCTGGCCGCGTTAAAGCGCGTGAAGACCGATAGCCAGTACTCGGATCATCGCTTTGATCTGGAGGTGCTGAGCAAGACCGTGTTGTCGCCGGACCAGGTGGAGAGCCCGCATCTGGGGCGAGTCAACGGGTTCGAGATCATCTCCATCAACGGGCAACTGGGCCCTTGGAATTTTGATTACGACGCAGCACTGGCCCATGTCGAGAAAGTCATCACGCGGCCTTTGCATCGTGAAGTTTTGGGCGAGGCAGGTACCGATGAGCAATATGCTTGTCTGCATTGGGCGGCGGGAGATATTTCTGCCGTGCTGACGCTGCATCCGAACCGGTTTTCATTTCGCTTACAGCGCTTCCCCGATCTGACCAAATTCCCTCTCGCACGGATTTATGCCTTGTATCAGGACGGGATAGAACCCAGTGCGTTCCACTGGATGCAGTTGAAAACTCTGGCGCAAGAGCGGGCCGCCCAGGGTGACGCGGATGATTTGCATATCCTGGCTTTGCTGTATTTGTATAACAGGTACGGGTTGGAGCGCGACACGAACAAGGCTGAAGAATTGTTCATTCAGGCCGCGGAGCGCGGCAGCACGGAGGCCATGTGGCTGCTGGGCACCACCTACACGCACTTTGATAGATTCAAAGACGAATGGCCCAAAGATCTGGAGAAGGCCCGGCACTATTTGCAAATGGGGGTTGATCTCGGGTCTTCGCGCTGCAAGGACAGTCTGCAATGGGTGCTCAAGAGTCTGC
>NZ_JBFUCA010000536.1:0-2776 GCF_056405475.1 Polaromonas sp. P1_G4 | reverse complement strand
ATGCCTCACTCATGGCTGGTTTTGGCTGGGTTGCTGGCCTGGCAAGAGGCGCCCGGCAGCGGTGAGCTGCTTGTGGATATTGTTAATTTTGAGCACCGGCAATTGTAGTCCGGACGAGGAGTTATCCACAAAATAATTGATCCGGGTTTCAACCTATTTTGGGCACTGGTTTGGGGTATGTAGCGACCCGGTTCGCCGCATCTCAGCCTTTACCCCAAATGGGCGGGCTAACTTGTTGCCAGTGTTAGGAAATCTGCGATAATCATGGGTTTCCCTGATTCGCGGCGGGTTTTGCCTGCCTTGAAGACTTGCAGAGATGGTTGTGTTGTACGGCCACCAAGATCATTCGAATCGCCCAAAGCAGTGTGTCTTATAACTAAGGCAAGGTAACGGCAAAGGGGAAAGCTTTGTAGCTGACCGGCTAGTAGGACTCAATCATGAAACGCACATACCAACCATCCAAAGTCAAACGCGCTCGTACGCACGGCTTCCTGACCCGCATGAAAACGCGTGGCGGCCGCGCAGTGATTGCTGCACGCCGCGCCAAAGGCCGCAAGCGCCTGGCCGTATAAGCCTGTTTCCTGCTGGCCATTCGCAGTTTTTTAAACTGACGCCTGGCGCTCGTGCAACGGCTTCAAACCCGACCCCAGTTCCAGGCAGTTCTTGCCGGCGCCATTGTTGCAAAAACAACGCACTTCGCATTGCACCGCAATGCGCTGGACGCAAAGCCCGTGCAAGCTGAGCCAGGCAAGCTGGCTGATGTGATCGCGGCAAGGCCGCTGTTTCCCGTACAGGATGTCTGGCTTGGGGCCATGGTTCCCAAACGCTGGGCCAAACGCGCCGTCACACGTAACGCCATCAAACGACAGATCTACACCGTGAGCGCTGATTTTTCGCATCAGTATCCTCAGGCTGCTTTTGTGGTCCGCTTGCGGCGTGATTTTTCGCGCAAGGAATTCATCAGTGCGACGTCCGAGCAGCTCAAGCTGGCGGTACGCACCGAAGTGCTGGCGCTGATGCAGGCAGGAGCCAAGGCGCCATGAGCTCCGTTTTTGCTGCACTGGCACCTCTTTTCCGTTTGCCGCAAACCCTGCTGATTGGCCTGGTCAAAGGCTATCGCTTGTTGCTCAGCCCATGGCTGGGCTCAGCCTGCCGGTTTGAGCCGACGTGTTCCGCCTATTCACTGCAGGCCCTGCAGCAGCACGGCGCAACAGTCGGCAGCTACCTCACCTTGCGCCGGCTGGTACGCTGCCATCCCTGGTGCGATGGCGGGCACGACCCGGTGCCGCCTGTTCCCCTCTTTTCCCGCCTGGCCACCCCTGTGGCCTCCACCCCTTCTAAAAAGACGCCGTCATGAACGACATCCGCCGCACCATCCTGTGGGTGATTTTTGGTTTTTCCATGGTCCTTTTGTGGGACCAATGGCAGGTATATAACGGCCACAAGGCGACCTTTTTCCCGTCAGCCACGCAAAGCGCCAAGGCACCGGTCGCGGGCTCCTCTGCACCTGTAGCTGCCGGCGCTACGGCTTCTTCCGTGCCTGCGCCGCAGGCTGCCAACGCAACGCCAGGCGCGCCTGGTGCCGTGCCGGCAGGCGCTCCATCGATCGCGCCGTCGACCGCCAAAGAACGCTTCGTTGTGAATACCGATGTGCTCACGCTGACCTTTGACAGCGAAGGCGGCACCCTGGTGCACTCGGCATTCGTCAAGTACAAGGACCAGGCGCACACGGCCGAAGGTTTTGTCTTGATGGACGAAAGCGCAAGCCGTGTTTATGTGGCGCAGACAGGACTTGTTACGGCACCCGGCACCACCGGAGGCTTTCCTACCCACAAAACGCCAATGGCCGTGGTTCCAGGCGAACGAGCGCTGAAAGAAGGCCAGGACGAACTGCAGATCAAGTTTGAGTCGGCGGAAGTCGGCGGCGTCAAGCTGGTCAAGACCTACACCCTGAAACGCGGCGCTTACGACATTGCGGTGCGCCACGACATCGTCAACACCGGCACAGCCGCGGTGTCGCCCCAGCTGTATCTGCAGCTCGTGCGTGACGGCAACAAGCCGCCCGGAGAGTCTTCTTTTTATTCCACCTTCACCGGCCCGGCGATTTATACCGAAGCCAAGAAATACCAAAAAGTGGAATTCAAGGACATCGAGAACAACAAGGTTGACGTCGAAAAGCAGGCCACCAATGGCTATATCGCCATGGTCCAGCATTACTTTGCAACTGCCTGGATTCTTCCGGATGGTCTCAAGCGCGACCTGTTGTTCCAGAAGGTCGCCAACAACCTGTATTCCGTCGTCATGATCACGCCGCTGGACACCATCGCAGCAGGCACGACCAAGTCGGTCGAGGCGAAATTTTTCGTCGGCCCCCAGGAAGAAAAAACACTGGAAGCCATTGCACCGGGCCTGGAGCTGGTGAAGGACTACGGCTGGTTGACCATCCTGGCCAAGCCACTGTATTGGCTGCTCGACAAACTGCACGGCTTCATCCATAACTGGGGCTGGTCCATCGTGGCTTTGGTGCTGCTGCTGAAAATCGCGTTCTACTGGCTCAATGCCAAGGCGTATGCCAGCATGGCCAAGATGAAGGCGATCAATCCCAAGATCATGGAAATGCGTGAACGCCTGAAAGACAAGCCGCAGGAAATGCAGCAGGCGATGATGAAAATCTACAAGGAAGAAAAAGTCAACCCGATGGGCGGCTGCTTCCCGATCATGATCCAGATCCCCGTGTTTATCGCGCTGTACTGGGTGCTGCTGTCCAGCGTTGAAA
>NZ_JBFUCA010000535.1:0-2785 GCF_056405475.1 Polaromonas sp. P1_G4 | reverse complement strand
GCCCTGTCGATGGCTTGTGGCAAGGTGCCGTACGTACCTGGCAGGTTTCGCTGCTCACACTGAAGATGATGGGGAAAATGGTCATAGGCGAGGCGTCGCTTAAAAACCTGAGTGGCCCGCTCACGATTGCGGACTATGCGGGGAAGTCGGCCAGCCTTGGGTGGAGCAGTTATCTGCTATTTTTGGCCCTTATCAGCGTGAGCCTTGGCGTCCTGAATTTACTGCCGCTGCCGGTTCTGGATGGGGGGCACCTGATGTATTATCTTTGGGAGGGGATCACCGGCCGGGGCGTGTCTGACGCCTGGATGGACCGGTTGCAGCGCGGTGGCGTTGCTATCCTGCTGGGCATGATGTGCGTTGCCCTGTTTAACGATGTCACCCGGCTTTTGGGCTAATTCCTTACATTTCATGCAAAAACAAATAAATCGCTTCAAAGTTCGTGCAGTTTGCGCTATCGCCGCCGGTCTTTTTGCAGCCAGTTCGGCTTGGGCCGTTGACCCTTTCACGGTGCGTGATATCCGGGTTGAAGGCTTGCAGCGCGTTGAGCCCGGAACCATTTTTGCCTCCTTGCCCTTTCGGGTCGGCGAAACCTATAACGACGACAAGGGTTCCACCGCCATTCGTGCGCTGTTTGGGCTGGGCCTGTTCAAGGACGTGAGACTTGAAGTCAGTGGCGACGTATTGGTGGTGATCGTTGAAGAGCGTCCCACCGTCGCTGACGTGGACTTTGTGGGTGCCAAGGAGTTCGACAAGGACGCGCTCAAGAAAGCACTCCGCGAGGCCGGTGTTGCGGACGGCCAGCCGTTCGACAAGGCGCTCGCCGACAAGGCGGAGCAGGAGCTCAAGCGCCAGTACATCAACAAGAGCCTGTACGGCGTTGAAATTGTCACCACCGTCACGCCGATCGAACGCAATCGGGTCAACCTGACTTTCAGTGTGACCGAAGGCGATGTCGCGAAGATCAAGGAAATCCACATTACAGGCAACAAGGCGTTCAGCGAGTCAACCCTCCTGAGCCTCTTTGACCTTGATACAGGTGGCTGGCTCAGCTGGTACACCAAGTCGGATCGCTATTCGCGCACCAAGCTCAACGCCGACATTGAAACGCTGCGCTCCTACTACCTTTCGCGGGGCTACCTCGAATTCAAAATCGACTCTACCCAGGTTGCGATTTCCCCGGACAAACAAAGCATTGCCATCACCGTCAACGTGACCGAGGGCGAGCGTTTTGTTGTTTCGGGTGTCAAGCTTGAAGGCAACTACCTGAACAAGGAAGAAGAGTTCAAGACACTCGTGAAAATCACGCCTGGTGAGGCCTACAACGCGGACGAGGTCGCTGAAACGACCAAGGCGTTCAGCGACTATTTCGGTACTTTTGGCTACGCTTTTGCCCGCGTCGAAGCGGTGCCGGAAATTGACCGTGTCAATAACCGCGTGGCATTTGTGCTTCAGGCAGAACCATCCCGCCGTGCTTATGTGCGGCGCATCAACGTGGCCGGAAACAATCGCACGCGCGATGAAGTCGTGCGTCGCGAGTTCCGCCAGTTTGAGTCGTCCTGGTACGACGGCGACAAAATCCGGCTTTCCCGCGACCGTGTCGACCGTCTGGGTTTCTTTACCGATGTGAATGTAGAAACGCAGGAAGTGACCGGTACAAACGACCAAGTCGACATTACGGTCAATGTGGTTGAAAAGCCAACCGGTAATTTGCAGCTTGGTGCGGGGTATTCCAGCGCGGACAGCCTCTCACTGGTATTCGGTATCAAGCAGGAAAACGTTTTTGGMTCGGGCAATTACCTGGGTGTTGAAGTCAACACCAGCAAGTCCAACCGCCAGATCGTGCTCAGCACTATTGACCCATATTTCACGGCCGATGGTATTTCGCGCACCATTGATGTCTATGACCGCACGTCGAAGCCTACCTCGGGCCAAGGTGGTGACTACAGCCTGAAAACGCGGGGCGCAAGTATTCGTTTCGGTGTTCCGTTTACCGAGAATGACACCGTTTATTTTGGCAGCGGTTACGAGCAGTTGACGATTGTGCCGGGCACCAATCTGCCGGTTAGTTATCTGAACTATGCGAACCAGTTTGGCTACAAAAGCAACTCGATTCCGTTGACAGTGGGTTGGTCGCGCGACAGCCGCGACAGCGCGCTGGTGCCTACGTCGGGCCTCTATCAACGGGTTTACGGTGACTGGGGTGTCGCTGGCGACATCAAATTCGTGCGAGCGAACTACCAGGCCCAGAAATACATTCCGCTCAACAAGCAGTTCACGATTGCGCTTAACGGCGAGTTTGGCTGGGGCAAAGGCCTGAATGGCCAGCCTTATCCGCTCTTCAAGAATTACTATTCGGGCGGCCTGGGTTCTGTGCGTGGATTTGAGCAAGGCTCACTGGGCCCGCGCGATGCGTCTGATCTTGCCATCGGTGGACCGAAGAAGCTCACCCTCAATGCCGAACTCATTGCGCCGTTTCCTGGTGCAGGCAATGACCGTACCCTGCGCCTCTATGGGTTTGTGGACGCAGGCAATGTTTTTGGTGAAAATGAGCGTTTTCGGGTAAATGACTTGCGGGCTTCCACAGGTATTGGTATCAGCTGGATTTCCCCAGTGGGTCCCTTGCGCATCGCTATTGCGACGCCGCTGCGCAAAATGCCAGGCGATAGAATAGAGCGGTTGCAATTCCAAATTGGTACATCTTTCTAATGAAGCATTTTTCAATCAAAATTTTCCTGGGCGTTGCCATTGCACTGGCGGGGTTCTCCGCAAGTGCGCAGGAGTTCAA
>NZ_JBFUCA010000534.1:0-2786 GCF_056405475.1 Polaromonas sp. P1_G4 | reverse complement strand
GTGCGATGGGGGCGGGATGTGGCGATGAAGGTATTGGGAGAGAAGATGTTGGATTTGCTTCGGTTGTATGGACCGACAAGCAGGCGTTCCCGATGATCGGAAAAACAATCGGGATTTATGGATTACGTTTCCGGGCAGCCCTAGTCCGCGTAGGCCCCCGCCGCCTTGATCACCGGCGTCCAGCGTGCAATTTCGCTGTGCAAGTATTCGCGATGACCCGCGGGTGTGTTGCGCGCATCCCGAACCACATCGATTCCTGAAGCGAGCTGTGCCCGTTTGAATGCGTCCGTCTGGATTGCGCCCAGCAATGCAGCGTTGATTCTGGTTTGTACCGCCTGAGGCGTGTTCTTCGGCGCATACAAGCCGTACCAGACGCCAAGCCGGACGGAGGGAATCCCGAATTTCTCGAGCGTCGGGATCGCCGAGGCGCCGGGAACGGTGAGTGGCTTGGCTGATGTCACGCCGACGGGCCTGGTTTTTCCGCTAAATACATGAGGGAGCACATTGGCTGTCAAATCGCACATCAGGTCTACATGGCCTCCCAGTAAATCCGCCAACGCCGGTGCGGTCCCGCGATAGGGAACGGTGGTCATGCCGATGCCCAGCGAAGACTGCAGGAGAAGGCCGCACAGATGCGACGCCGACCCAATGCCGMCGTTGGCAAGCTTGACCTGTGGTTGCGTGGCTATCCACCGCACCAGCTCAACCGCTGAGCCCGTAGCTATCTGTGGGCGCGTCACCAGCATCAGTGGCGATTCAGCCATGATGCCCAAAGGTTCGAAGTCCGTCTCCGGGTTGAAACCGAGGCGGCGGTATAGCGCAGGGGCTGTCGCCATCCCGATATGGTTCAACAGCAGGGTATAGCCGTCGGCAGCCGCACGCAAGGCGATGGTACTGCCCAGGTTGCCGCCGGCKCCTGACAGGTTCTGGATGATGATGGATTGCCCTAACTGCTTTTCCAGCGGTAAGGCAAGCTCCCGCGCGAGCTTGTCCATAGGACCTCCTGCGGGGTAGGGAACAATCAATGTCACCGGTTTCGAGGGGTAAACACCTTGCGCCTGCGCGCCCATGCCGCATGCCAGCAAGGCCCAAAAAACCAGTGAAAACAGTTTCTTGCTCATAAGTTTCTCCAGTGTTACCGGTACTTTTCAGACTGGCATGCGAAGGGCCGCATAGCCGACGGCCGAGGCCCGCAGGGCTCGCCGCGCCTGCGTCGCTGCCAGGCATTTCTCGATGATGGCCGGCTCCGATGTAAAGGGCGTACCACCTGGAAAGGGCGGCTTGGGGTCGTATTCGATCTGGAGCTGGATTTGCTTGGCTGTTTCGTCTCCCTTCAGCATTGCGACGACCTTCAAGGCCATGTCGATGCCGGATGTCACGCCGCCCGCCGTGAAGATATTTCCGTCCACACACATGCGCTCTCTGGTGACGATGGCACCGAACGCCGGCAGAAAATCGATGGCCTGCCAGTGGCAGGTGCTTCGCCTGCCCTTGAGAAGGCCCGCGGCGCCGAGCAGCAACGAACCCGTACAGATACCGAAGATGTACTTCGCTGACTTTGCTTGCCTGCGGGTGAAATTGACCCACTCGGYGTCCAGTATGGCGTCGTCGGTTCCAGGTCCCCCCGGCACCACCAGCAGGTCGCAGGGCGGTGCGTTTGCGATGGTCGTGGTGGGTGTCAGCGTGAGGCCGCGGTCCGAGCGGACTGGCTCCAGTGACTTCCCTACGAGCTCGACATGCACCCCCGGCACACGTGCCAGGACTTCAAAGGGCCCTGTCAAATCAAGTTGTGTCAGTGCATTGAAGAGAATAATATTAACTTTCATGAACACCCTCCTTAATACGCTGACGGTAAGGCCAGGTGCCGCAGGGACAGTGCCAAAAGCGGGCGAATGTGCGCCAAAATGGGTGGCATTTCTCTTGTTTGACGGCTTCCAGCCCATTGACCTCGCCGGGCCGTGGCAGGCATTTGCCACGGCAAATGAAGAGGTGGGCGTTCCGGCGTATCGCCTGATCACTGTGGCACGGAAGGACGTTGTAACGAGCGCCGATGGTGCACTGAAAATCCATGTGGACCACGATCTGGGGGCTGCCGCGGCATTGCCGATCGATGCGCTGGTGGTGCCGGGCGGTGGCGGTATCCATGCGGCATGTGCCGATCTTCAATTGGTCAACTGGCTGCGGGAAAGAGACCAGGCCACACGTAGAACCTGCAGCGTTTGCACGGGGGCCTTCCTGCTCGCCGCCACCGGGCTGTTGAGTGGCCGGGAGGTCACCACCCACTGGCGATCCGCCGAGAGATTGCAGCGGGACTTTCCGGACCTCAGGGTTAACGACGACAAGATCTACTGCGAAAGCGGCAAGTACTGGACCACGGCGGGTGTTACCGCCGGCATCGACCTCGCGCTGGCCCTTATCGAGCGCGACCATGGCGCCGACATCTCGCAGCGTGTCGCGCGGCGGCTGCTTGTCTATTTACGCAGGGACGGCGATCAGCGCCAGTACAGCCAGGCCCTGAGGATTCAGGATCGGGCCGTTGCACCATTTCGCCAGTTGATCGAGTTGTTGCAGGCCCGGCTTGATCACGAATGGTCCGTCGACGAGATGGCGGATATGTGCAATATGTCCCGGCGCACTTTTCAGCGCAAGTTTGCGGAAAACTTCGGCATGGGTCCCATAGCCGCACTCAACAGCTTGCGGTGTGAACAGGCGKAAATCCTCGCCAGCTCGGGGTGTCTGTCGGGGAAGGAAGTCCAGAGGCATACCGGATCGACCCGGGGTATTTC
>NZ_JBFUCA010000533.1:0-2791 GCF_056405475.1 Polaromonas sp. P1_G4 | reverse complement strand
GCGATGGCACCGTCCGGCCTTCGGAGCTGGATCGTTTTCGGAGGTTTCGGCTCCTCCTGAATCAATCGTTTGCGAAGTGGCATACCTTGGCGCAATATGCCGATGCCATCGGCTGCACAACGCGAACGTTGACTCGCGTCACCCTGAATGTTGCGGGGGTTAGCGCGAAAGCGTTTGTGGCGAACAGGATTTCGCTGGAGGCCAAGCGGCTACTTGCACACACCGGGATGCCCATCGCCGGGATAGGCTACGAGCTGGGTTTCGACGACTCCAGCAACTTTACCAAGTTCTTCAAACGGGAGGTTGGATGTACCCCGGTGGAGTTTCGTGCAGGTTACCGCTAGGGAAGGTCTGCACAAGTCCACCGACCACGCTTGTCGTCGAAGCTGGCTTGCTTGGCAGGCGGATGATGCGCCAAGTGCACGCCGTTTGATCTTCGTCAAGGCCGGCGGCGGTGCCTGGAGGCATTCTGGGCGCTATTGGCAATTCGCCGATAACCTTGGAGACCGCCATTCACAAACATGCCAGCGTGCAGATCATCCTCGATGAGCACGCCTCCCTTTCCGCCATGCTGCGCTCCATGCTGCTCATGGTGGCGCGCGGCCCGGGCGACCGTGCGCAGCAATTCTTCGACGTCTTTCGGGCCATGCTGTTTTATATCGACGAGTTCCCCGAGCGCCTGCATCACCCCAAGGAGTCAGACCTGCTGTTTCCGCGTGTGGTGCGCTCCGCGCCATCGGTCATGGCTACGGTGCAGCAGCTGGAGCGCGACCACATGAGCGGCGAGAAGGCTGTGCGTGAACTGCAGCACCTGTTGCTGGCCTGGGAGCTGCTGGGCGAGCAGCGAAAGCCCGAGTTCGAGGCGCAGTGCAAACGTTACGTCGAGTTTTACCTGGAGCACATGCGGCTGGAAGAAACGATCATCCTGCCCGAGGCTGAAAAAGTGCTCACCGAGGCCGACTGGAAAGAGCTGGACGCCGCCTTCCAGCAAAACCGCGACCCGCTTGCCGGCAAGCACGCGGCAGACCCGGTGTATGACCGGCTTTTCACACGCATCGTGATGGAGGCGCCGGCGCCCATCGGGCTGGGTGATGGCTGAAGCCTGCCCTGGGCCGGCACCGGGCATGTAGCCTGTCATACGTACCTGACGCGAATCCGTCTGCCCGTGAGCCTGCGGACCAGTCAGGCCGTGCGCAAGCAGCTATGAAATCAATAGCATGACTCTGCGGGCTTCTGTTTGTGTAGGGTGATGGCGGAGCCGCAAGCGGGCAGGGTCCTGCGCCGGGGCGCACATCATTCCTACAAGGCCGTCAGCAACACGCTCTGGCCGCGTGGGCACCGGCAACGCATAGTCTGGATATCTCCGCTAAAGGTTCAGGTGCCGCCTGGGCCGCACGCCATGACGCCTGAGAGCACAAGTCCGCCTTCCCGTCAGTCCTCCCGCGACGCCAGCAGCAACCAGCTCAGGGCCGTCGCGGCTTACATGAAAAACCACTCGCTGGTGTTGGCCACCGCCGAGTCCTGCACCGCAGGCCTGATCGCCGCACACCTCGCGGATGTGCCGGGTGCGGGGTCCTTGCTGGAGTCGGCTTATGTGGTGTATTCACCCCGGGCCAAACAGCGTTGCCTTGGGGTGAAAGCAGAAACCATCGAGCGCTGCAACCTCACCAGCGAAGAGGTGGCTGCCGAGATGGTGCGCGGCGCGATGCAAAAGAGCGAGGCCACCATGGCCATTGCCAACACCGGCGTGACCGACGGCACCGACCCGAAGATTCCCGCCGGCACGCAGTGCTTTGCCTGGATGTTTGCGGGGCGTGATGGACGTGGGGACGCGGTGTTCACCGAAACCCGCAGGTTCAGCGGTGACCGCAACAGCATCCGCGAGCAGGCGGCTGCCTATGCGCTCACGCAGATCCCGGCGCGCCACGCGGCGTTTCTTGAAACGGCAGCCAGGCGCGACCGCACCGGCTGACAAACCCGTCAGGCGACAAATTTCCTGTCGCGCAGCCAGTCGGCCAAACGCCCGGCAAACACCTTGTAGCCTTCCGCATTGGCGTGGATCTGGTCAGAACGCAATTCGCTGCGTGACAGCACATAAGACCAGGCATCGGCAAAAAGCGGGGTGGCTGTTTCCGCGGCGATCTCGGCATACACCTCATGGTCTTTCAGTGAGCCCATCGCGGCAGAAAGCAGCACGGGTTTGGGCTGCGCGATCAGCACCACCTGCGTGCTGGCAGCGGCGGTTTGCACAATCGACCTGATGGCAGCGCGGGTGCTGTCCAGCGGCATGTTGCGCAGAAAGTCGTTGCCGCCAATGCACACCAGCACCAGGCCCGGCTTGTTTTCCTGCAGCAGCGCCGGCAGGCGTGCCAGCGCACCGGCCGCTGTGTCGCCGTTGATGCCCGCGTTCTGCGTGACGTAGCCGGTCAGCAGTTCCAGCTGCTGCGGGTAGCTGGCGCCCGCCGGGGCGCCGTAGCCAAAGGTCAGCGAATCGCCCAGGCACAGCAGGGTGGCCTCCTTGGGCAGGGTCTTGCCTTTGGGCCCGGCTTTTCTGGAGCAAGCCGCAGCCAACAGCAGCGCAGAGCAGGCAGCGCCCAGCAGGAGTTGGCGGYGAAGGGAATGGTGATGCGAGTCCATGCGTCGTGCCGGTTTATTTCAGGTTATCGGGTGGAGCCGGGTGCGCGGCCGGCGCCTTGTCTTCCGGATGCAGCTGCTTGCGGCTCAGCGAAGGGATGATCAGCATGCGCACAGTCTAACCATGCCAAAGCGCATCTGGACACCACTGCAAGCG
>NZ_JBFUCA010000532.1:0-2802 GCF_056405475.1 Polaromonas sp. P1_G4 | reverse complement strand
GGGTAGGGGCATCGGTACGATCGTGTGAGCCCATTCGGTAAATTCGAAGCTGCAACTGAGTGCGCCGCCGTCTTCCTCAATCATTTTTCGTGCCTGCCGGGTCGCGGCGTAGAAGCGCCGGCTGTAAGCGATCAGCACATTGGCCTGGTGCTGCTCGGCTGCCGCCGCGACCGCGCCGAGTTCAGCCAGATTCAGGCCACCGGGCTTTTCAAGCAGGATGCGCCGGGTGCCGGCCTCCAGTAAATGGAGTGCAACCGGCGCAAGCTCCTCGAAACTCGCTGCCACGATCGCTCGTGCTGGCGCTCCTGACTCAGCGAGCGCTTGCACCAAGCCGCCACGCCGTACGGCGTGGCCGGTGGCGGCCTCAAAGGCCAGTGCAGATGATTCGCCACGCCCGATCACCTCGAAGTCCAGGCCCAGATGTTGCAAGACTTTGGCGTATTCGCGGGCATGCGGCCCCGCGCCGATCAACCAGATGTTCACGTCTATGTTCCTCGGTTTCAGGTGATGGGGACAGCGCCGGCTTCGGCATTGACGGCGACGCACCAATGATCAAGCAGGGCTCGAATATAAGGACGATGGATCTCGAGCGACTGCTCCAAAGTCGGCAACGCGCAATCGTTGCCGACAAGAATCGACTCGATGAGTGCGCCGCTTACTTCGCTCTGGAAGGGGAGGCGCCCCGGCAAATCGAGTCCGTCGGATCGTTTTGCGGTGCCGGCCGCTTCGTCGATGGCCCAGCGGTGTATGCCGTCATCGAGTTCAAAGCGGTAGAAGACATCTCCGTCGCCGGCTTCCAGGGTCGCAGTTGATCCGCCCGAGAAGTCGACTTTAAGCGTGCCCATGACCTCCCAGTTGCCGGGGCGCTTGGATTCGATCCAGCCAGGTGCGAGTTCACTGGTATCAAATGTTGTGGGCGTTTCACCGGTCCACCAGGCGAACATGTCCAGAAAGTGGATTGAGTTGCAGGCCAGTCCCCATGCACCTCCACTGACCTTCAGATGCATTGGTTTACCGGGCGTTAGCTGCGCTTTGATCTGTTGATGCCAGTCGAGCATTCTTCGCGGCGTGTTCACCCAGGCTCTGGCGTGGCCAACGTGATGCTCAATCTCGTCGAGCCCTGTCTCACTCTGTGCCAGCACCTTTTCGAGGATCCAGGCGCCTACCGTCGTCCGCGCGGCAATTTCTCGCACCACCTCAGGTCGCCAGCGTGCGGTAGTTGCAACAATCGCGACGTCGATGGCTGCCGGCATCGTTGCGAGCGAGGTATGCAACTGGACCTGATGCGGGCTGTTCGCTTTCGCGACCTCGTCCCAGCGTTGTTGCGCTCTCGCGAGCGACACCGGATCGACGTCTTGAACGTGAATGCAAAGCGGGCTGGCACAGTTCACAAGGCCTTGCAGGTAGCGCGAGCCGAGTTGGCCTGCACCGGAGATGAGGACGCTGTGGGTCATGCTACGTGCCCTTTTCTTGCCCGGTAGAAACCGCTGATCAAATTCTCCATGGCCGACAGTTCGGCGATCAACCGGTCATCAATCAGAAATTCAACGGGAGGAGTAAGTTTTTGCAGATCTTGCAATTGGCCATAGTTGCCGGGCGTCGGTGCCGGGACAGCACCGAACATGGCTGACTTGAGGTACTCCAGCCATCTGCGCGGCAGCAGCCGTTTGGCGATAGCAGCGGTGCTCTTGCGGAAGGTATTCAATACCGCGCCTGGACCTGTCAGCGCCTGCCTGGTATCACGGTCGAGATCATCGAGATGCCTGATAAATGTCTCGACCGCCTCGCGCACTACGGCACGCGCGCGCGCGTCGTCAACGGTAATGGCGCTTTTGAGCTCACGGGTGAGTATCGCGAAAAACCGCTCGTGCTCCGTCTCAAATTGAGCAGACGACCACCAGTCGCGAAACGACAGACCGCGATTGAAGTCTGTGCTCGTGATRGACCGGTTTTCGCTGGAGCGCATCCAGTACACCTCGTCGACCGTCGTAAGTTTTCCCCAGATATAGGTAGTGATTCCTTGCTGCATCTCGCTCACATAGGGTGACGACCAGTTTTCAAGCTGCCCCCAGGATTTGCACCAGACTGGCGCGCGCAAGACGGCGTAGCAGGTCGCGGCCGTATAGTCCGACATTGCAGTCTGCAGCCGCTGTTCAATCTCGTCCTGCCGGACCGTGTAACGCCAATGCGGGTAACCGTGGCCGTAACTGCAGGCAGTCCCGTCCTGCATGGTATGAAACGCCAGCGACTGCGCTATGCAGGCGCTCAGTGAAGCGTCGCGTTCAAGTGCAAGAATTGCGCTGCAAAGTCCGCTGAACAGAAAAAATTCGTCGTCCCCGAGCAAGGTCGCGTACGGCGTGCGGATATGTTTGGACGCCATTTTTAGACGGTCAGACATGCTGATTGCAGCATGTAGATAAATTACATCGCTAAGGCCATCCAGCGTCTGCCGCGAGATGCCATCCAGTGGTTGCGGTGAGCCGTCGACGATCACCACGCTCGCACCACTGCCGTGCCAATACACACACTGTCGCAACAGGAAATCCTGTCTTGCATAGCAAGGTATGACCACTGTCAGCAGCGAAAGCGTGGCAAAAGAAGGGTTTTCTTCGTTAGCGCTTTTTCGCAGCGAGTGGGCAAACCAGCTATCGAGAGTGGGATTGGCCATGGTTTTCAAACGTCTGGAAACGAATTTCTCCGAAAAAAGGCATCAGATGCGCTTGAGATAGCCGTCTGGAGCCACCGTCAAAAGCAATTTGTTCTCGATGGCCTTGTCGATTTCAAATACGAGCTTTCCACCAT
>NZ_JBFUCA010000531.1:0-2808 GCF_056405475.1 Polaromonas sp. P1_G4 | reverse complement strand
CATCAATACCCTGGATACGAATGCTGACCGGTTTACCCCCCGCTATCGGACGCACCCGGACGGTGTCGCCATCAACCACATAGGTGACGATTCCGGGCCAGGCCGCGATGGGAGGCGAGGCCGTGCGCGCCGACACACCCCCATGCATGAGTGCCACCAGAAAGAACACGCCCACGGACTTGACTGCGGAATTTTTCGTCACGTTAATTTGCTACTAAATTAATAGCTGCTTGCGCCCGCCAATATTGACCTGGAGGCAGAAATCTTGATAAACATTGAAGATCGTCAGCTTCGTTTTTTCTGCTGTCGTCGCCAGCGCGCATTAAAGAGGAGCAGAGAAGCTCTGAATATACTGTACAAATAAACAGCCTCGTTCCTGCCCTGATCACGCTGTAACGATCCATCCTTCCAGCGTGTCCATGTCCACCGGCAAGCCGTAGCGGGGAGCGCCCTGCTGGGCCGCCCAGGCCGCCTGCATCAGGCACAGCACGGCATCGAGGCTGTCGCCGCTGGCGTCGTCGGCCAGCAGGTCGCGCTGCGCGTGGCTGACCTTGAGGCGCAGCCCCAGACGCGTTTGGCCGTTCTCCAGCGCGGTGATCAGGTCCTTGCGTGCAATCAGCCGCTCGGGCGTCTGCCTGGCTTTGTCGTCGCTTTTGTAAGAGCGGCTGCCCAGCACCTCGCGCGCGAGCAGGCCCGGGTAAGCTTCGAGCGCCACACGTTGGGTGTCGCCGTCATGCAGGCCGGGCAAGTGCACGCCCGCCGCGAGCAAACGCGGCACACCGGCGTGCAGCATGTAGGCCACGGGTGGGTTGACCCATTTCATCGAGGGGCTGGAGCCGGCCGGGCCGTCGGCGGCACGATGGGCGAACTTGCCGCCCACTGGCCGCGCGTCGCAGAAGGCGGCAAAGGTGCTCCGGATGTCTTCGCGGCTCAAGGCCGCATAGTGGCGCATGCAGGCTTCCCACTGCAGCGGCCAGCCCAGGTGCGCCACCAGTTCACGCGGCAGGCCAAATGGAAAATCAAACGCGCCCAGCCAGGGCTGGGGCTGTTGCAGCCAGTGCCCGAACGCCGCCAGGGACTCCAGCCGCTCTATTTTTGATAGCACGCAGCGCCCATGAAACATAGACCCGAGGGCTAAAACAATGGGTTTTTTCTTGGTCGGGCTGCTGGAGAAATCGCAGCCAAGCAACAAGGGCACTGTCATCGCTGCCTCAATCACGGTCTCAGCCCAGCGCCAGCGCCATCACGCCCGCCGCAATGCAGGCGGCGCCGATCAGACGTAAGGCACGGTCGCCCTCACCCAGCAGATGGCCGCCTATCAGCGCGGCAAACAACATGGACACCTCGCGCGCAGGCGCCACATGCGAAAGCGGCGCTGTCTGCATGGCGTACAGCACCAGCACATAGGACACGGGGCTGACGACGCCGACAAACACCGCGTACTTCCATTGCTGCTTCCACAACACCCTGGCCGCAGCGGGGTCGCGCAGCAAGGCGGGTGCCAGCACCACCATGCGCAGCAGGCAGCCCATGTAATCCACCAGGATCGGCGACATCAGCAGGATCTTGACCGCATAGCCATCGACGACGGTATAGCTGGCGATAAAGGCGCCGCTCAGCAAGCCATAGACCATGCCCTTGCGCACCCGCTGGCGCTGCGCCGGGTCGTGCGAGGCGCGCCACAGGCCCGGCCCACCGGCGACCAGAAACACGCCGCCCACGACACCCGCGATACCGGCAACACCGAGCGCGGAAATCTGCTCGCCCAGCAGCAAGATGGCGGCCAGCGACGACAGCAGCGGCCCCGAGCCCCGCGCAAGCGGATAGACCACGGTGAGGTCCGCCTTGCGGTAGCCACGCAACAGGACGATGTAATAGACGGTGTGCAGCACGGCGCTGGCACATAGCAGCAGCCATTGCGCCCAACCCCAGCGCGGCAGCTCGGCAATGCCGAACCAGATGCCCAGCGGCGCCCACGCCACCAGCAGCACCAGGCCGGTAAAAGCGGCAAAGCGGGCATCACCGCCCGCCTTCTTGGCGGCGATGTTCCAGCTGGCGTGAATCAGTCCGGCGAGGAGTACGAGGGCCAGGGCGCCTAAAGACACGCGTCAGGCCTGGCGGTACGCAGGCCTCAAACCCTGCCGCAGATGGAGGCGGTGGCCATCAGGTCTTCGAGCAGCGCGAACGACACCTTGCCCGACACCGAGTAAGGATCCAGCTCGGCTTTTTCGGAGTATTTAAGCAGGATGGAATGGTTGAGCTTGGACAGGTTGACCTGGCCCATGGTCCAGCCGCCAAAACGGCGCTCGGAAATTTCCTCGAAGTGCAGGAGGATCACATCCTTGTGGCGGGCGTCCTGCTGGATGTGGCCGAACAGTTCGCTGACCGCCATGCGGCCGCCTTCGATGGCCTGCAGGAAGATGCCACCGCCGTAGCAGAGGATGCCGGTGATGCCTGACGAGGGGTTGTGCTGGCGCGATTGCGAGAGGATGCCTTCGATGGCCTCGGGGCTCGTGTCGACCGCGCGGCTTGCGTAAAGTAAACGTACCAACATGGTTAGCCTTTCTGCGGGATCAATGCGAGGAACTCGCGGCGCAATGTCGAATCTTTCAGGAAGACGCCGCGCATCACCGAATTGATCATCTTGCTGTCCATGTCTTTGACGCCGCGCCAGGCCATGCAGTAGTGGCTGGCCTCCATCACGATGGCCAGGCCGTCGGGCTGGGTTTTTTCCATGATGAGGTCGGCCAGTTGCACCACCGCCTCTTCCTGGATCTGCGGGCGGCCCATGACCCATTCGGCCAGGCG
>NZ_JBFUCA010000530.1:0-2809 GCF_056405475.1 Polaromonas sp. P1_G4 | reverse complement strand
CATCAGCACGGCGGCTTCGGTGCCGGCCACGACGAGGTCCATCTTCGAATCCTTGAGCTGGGTCTTGCCGGGGTTCAGCACGTACTGGCCGTCGATGTAGGCCACGCGAGCGGCGCCGATGGGGCCATTGAACGGGATGCCGGAGATCGACAACGCAGCGCTCGAGGCGATCAGCGCAGGGATGTCGCCTTCGACCTCAGGATTCAGCGACAGCACATGGATCACGACCTGAACTTCGTTGAAGAAGCCTTCAGGGAACAAGGGGCGGATCGGGCGGTCGATCAGGCGCGAAGTCAGCGTTTCGAATTCGCTGGGACGGCCTTCGCGCTTGAAGAAGCTGCCGGGAATGCGGCCAGCGGCGTAGGTTTTCTCGAGGTAGTCGACTGTCAGGGGGAAGAAATCCTGGCCGGGCTTGGCATCGGTCTTGGCGACCACGGTGGCCAGTACCACGGTGCCGTCCATGTCAACGACGACGGCGCCGCTGGACTGGCGTGCGATTTCGCCGGTTTCCATCGTGACTTTGTGCTGACCCCATTGGAAAGACTTGGTGACTTTGTTGAAAATGCTCATGTTCTTATCTCCACTAAATTCACGCACTTGAGGCAGTGCGGGAGGCCCGGAGCGGCGGCTGGCTGAACACGATGCCATTCCACAAAATGCCTGGAATCAGGGGCCTGACCAGGGCTTTTCTTGTGGAATGACACAGCGCGTGCTCGTTTTGCCTTGCTCCGAAGTAAAAAGCGCCTGAGCTAGTGAACTAACTCAGGCGCTTTCAAATCGTTGCTACCGATTACTTGCGCAGGCCAAGCTTGGCGATCAGCGCGGTGTAACGTTCGGCATCTTTGGACTTCAGGTAGTCCAGCAGCTTGCGGCGGCGGCTCACCATGCGCAGCAGACCGCGGCGACCGTGGTGATCCTTGGCGTTGGCCTTGAAATGGGGGGTCAGTTCGTTGATGCGGCCGGTCAGCAGCGCCACTTGAACTTCAGGGCTGCCGGTGTCGCYGGCGGCGCGTGCGTTGGCCTGAACGATTTCGGCCTTGATTGATTTTGCAATCATGTTTTCTCTTTCTTGCACCGAGGTGCGCTTGCGAGCGAAGCAGCGTTCCCGACATGGGAGTGAATAAACCGCTTTCGTCGTGTTCCGGCATGAAAAAGGCTCAAAAAGAGCCTCAATTTGCGCAGAGCCTTGGATTATAGCCTGAGATCATTCCCCAAGCCAGCGCCTGAGGCGTTCCACCCCCCGCCCCAGCCGAGCGACATCCTGGCTGGCGAAACACCAGCGCAGCCAGCCCTGAGCCTCGGGCCCGGGATTGACCATGAATGCATTGCCGGGCGCCAGGCCCAAGCCCCCCTCCACCACCAGACGTTTGGCGGTCTCCAGAGAGTCCCCGAAGCGCGCCTGGTCTTCCAGGCGGAAAAAGGCGTACATGCCGCCTTTGGCCGGTGCCAACTGCACGCCCGGCACGGCCTGCAGCAGCGGCACCAAAGTGTCGCGGCAGGTTTTCAGATGGGCAACCACCCGGGGCGTGATATCGGCCGTGCGTTCGATGGCCACCAGCCCGGCCCGCTGCACGAACACCGGCGCGCAGGAGGTGTTGAACTCCACCAGCTTGCCCATGTGCGGCGTCATGGCAGCCGGCATCACCAGCCAGCCCAGGCGCCACCCGGTCATCAAAAAGCTCTTGGAAAAGCTGTGAACCACCACGAGGCGGTCTTCGGGCGCGGCGATATCCAGAAAACTGGGGGCGCAACCATTAGGGGTGGGCTCGTAATACAGGCGCTCGTACACCTCGTCCGCCAGAATCCAGGTGCCCGTCTTGCGGCAATGCGCCAGGATGACCTCTTGCTCGGCGCGCGACAGCGTCCAGCCGGTGGGATTGTTGGGCGCGTTGACGATGAGTAGTTTGGTTTTCGGCGTAATGGCGGCCAGCAGTTCGGCCACATCAAGCCGCCACTCGCCTGCCACCGGCTTGAGGCTGACGCATTTGACCTGCGCGCCCATGATGGCCGGCTGGGCCGTCAGGTTGGGCCAGACAGGCGTCACGGCCACGACTTCGTCGCCGGCATCCACCAGCGCCTGCACC
Organism: Polaromonas sp. P1_G4; assembly: GCF_056405475.1. Classification (NCBI taxonomy): domain Bacteria; kingdom Pseudomonadati; phylum Pseudomonadota; class Betaproteobacteria; order Burkholderiales; family Comamonadaceae; genus Polaromonas; species Polaromonas sp. P1_G4. The sequence continues at coordinate 725 of NZ_JBFUCA010000530.1, read as the reverse complement.
GCCAGCATCAGCGCATTGACGCCGCCYGAGGTCACCGCAATGCGTTCGGCCGTGATCGGCGCGGCCCCCGCACAGCGCAGGCCCGCCGCGTAAGCGGCAATGGCCTCCCGCAGCTCTGGCAAGCCCAGGTTTTGCGCATAAAAAGTCTCGCCCTGCTGCAACGACGCAGCCGCCGCCTCGCGGATAAAGGCCGGCGTGACCTCATCGCTCTCGCCAAACCAGAACTTGAGCACATCATCGCGCCCCATGCCCGCGTTGGCCACCTGGCGGATCATCGATTCTTCAAGATCTAAAACAGTTTTTCTCATGGATAGTCCGTCCGCCTGTGCCGGCTTCAATCAATTATTCAATCAGCCAATTTGAACTCAAGGCCGGACCATCTTGCAGCTGTTAGGCTGCTCGGCCTTTTCGGGCGAAATCGTCTTGATGACGCGAAAGCCGTAGCCGGAACCTTCCACGTCAAATTTCACACCCGGCGAACCCTGCTTGCCCATCAATGCCACCAGCAGCGGTTGCTGGAACTGGTGGTCGGCCGAGCGCATCGCGCCTTTGTGGCCCACGAAAGTAACCGAACTACGCTCCAGCTGCGCCGCCACCGCCCCGGCGTCAGCACTGCCCGCTTTGTCAAGGCTTTGGGCCAGCGCCTCAATCATGAGCTGCATGCGCATGTGAACATAGTCGTCCTGAGGCTTGGGAAAGCGCTGGCGAAAGGATAGGTAGAAGGC
>NZ_JBFUCA010000529.1:0-2812 GCF_056405475.1 Polaromonas sp. P1_G4 | reverse complement strand
GCTGACGTCGCAGGCAAATACGCTGCTGGTACTGTTGTGCCCGCCGCCGATGTGTTTGCCGTGGGCCAGCTGGTGGACGTGCAGGGCACCTCCATTGGTAAAGGCTACGCCGGTACCATCAAGCGCCACAACATGAGCTCGCAGCGCGCGTCGCACGGTAACAGCCGTTCGCACAACGTTCCCGGCTCTATCGGTATGGCGCAGGATCCTGGTCGCGTGTTTCCTGGTAAACGCATGACGGGCCACCTGGGTGATGTCACCGTGACCACGCAAAACCTGAACATCGTGCGCATCGACGAAGCCCGTCAGCTGCTGATGATTCGCGGCGCTGTGCCTGGTTCCAAAGGCGGTTTTGTCACGGTTCGCGCCGCGATCAAGGCCAAGCCCACCACCGCTGCTAAAGGAGCGAACTGATGCAGGTCGAACTCCTGAATGACCAAGGTCTGGCTTCGTCCAAAGTGGACGTGCCTGATACCGTGTTTGGTCGCGAATACAACGAAAGCCTGATTCACCAGGTGGTCGTGGCCTTCCAGGCCAACGCCCGCCAGGGTACCCGGGCCCAGAAGGACCGTGAGCAGGTTCGTCACTCGACCAAGAAGCCTTTTAAACAAAAGGGCACCGGTCGTGCACGTGCTGGTATGACGTCTTCGCCACTGTGGCGCGGCGGCGGTCGTATCTTCCCGAACATGCCTGACGAAAACTTCACGCAGAAGATCAACAAGAAGATGTATCGTGCCGGCATGGCGTCGATCTTCTCGCAACTGGCGCGCGAAGGCCGTCTGGCTGTGGTTGATTCGCTGGCTGTGGATTCACCCAAGACGAAAGTCCTGGCTGACAAGTTCAAGGCCATGAACCTCAACTCGGTGCTGGTCATCGCTGATGTGGTTGATGAAAACCTGTACCTGGCTTCCCGCAATCTGGTGAACATCCTCGTGGTTGAGCCCCGTTACGCCGATCCGGTGTCGCTGGTTCACTACAAGAAGGTTCTGGTCACCAAGGCTGCCATGGACCAACTCAAGGAGATGTTCGCATGAGCGCCCGTAACCCATCTTCTCCAAAACTGAAATTCGACGAAGGCCGCCTGATGCAGGTCCTGGTCGCTCCCATCGTGTCTGAAAAGGCGACGATGATTGCGGACAAGACCAATGCCGTGACCTTCAAGGTGCTGCAGGACGCTACCAAATTTGAAATCAAGGCTGCTGTGCAGCTGATGTTCAAGGTGGACGTCCAGTCGGTTGCCGTCCTCAACATCAAAGGCAAGACCAAGCGCTTTGGCAAATCCGTGGGCCGCCGCGACAACATTCGCAAGGCCTACGTGACGCTCAAGCCAGGTCAAGAGCTCAACCTCGGTGGGGAGTCTGCGTAATGGCTGTCATTAAAATGAAACCCACCTCCCCCGGCATGCGCGGGATGGTGAAGATCTCCCGGGATCACCTGCACAAGGGTGAGCCTTACGCGCCGCTGCTGGAACCACAATTCCAGAAGTCCGGCCGTAACAACAACGGGCACATCACGGTTCGCCACAAAGGCGGTGGTCACAAGCACCACTACCGTGTGGTCGACTTCAAGCGCAACAAGGACGCCATTCCGGCCAAGGTCGAACGTATCGAGTACGATCCCAACCGCACGGCCCACATTGCTCTGCTCTGCTACGCCGACGGCGAGCGCACCTACATCATCGCCCCCCGCGGCCTTGAAGTCGRTGCCACGCTGATCAGCGGTTCGGAAGCGCCGATTCGCGTCGGCAACACTCTGCCGATCCGCAATATTCCTGTCGGTTCGACGATTCACTGCATCGAGATGCAAATCGGCAAGGGCGCGCAAATCGCCCGCTCTGCCGGCACCTCTGCAACCTTGTTGGCCCGCGAAGGTACCTACGCCCAGGTGCGTATGCGCTCCGGTGAAGTTCGCAAGATCCACATCGAATGCCGCGCCACCATCGGTGAAGTCGCCAACGAAGAACACAGCCTGCGCCGTCTCGGCAAGGCCGGTGTGAAGCGCTGGATGGGTATTCGCCCGACCGTTCGCGGTGTGGTGATGAACCCGGTTGACCACCCGCACGGCGGTGGTGAAGGCAAGACCGGCGAAGGCCGTCATCCTGTCGATCCATGGGGTAACCTGACCAAGGGCTACCGCACCCGCAACAACAAGCGCACGCAAGTGATGATTGTTTCGCGTCGCAAGAAGTAAGGCTAACCCATGACACGTTCACTCAAAAAAGGTCCGTTTGTCGACCATCATTTGGTAGCCAAAGCCGACAAGGCCGTTACCAACAAGGACAAAAAGCCGATCAAGACCTGGTCGCGTCGCTCCATGATCCTGCCCGAGTTCATCGGCCTGACCATCGCCGTTCACAACGGCAAGCAGCACGTACCTGTCTACATCACCGATCAAATGGTTGGCCACAAGCTGGGCGAGTTCGCACTCACCCGGACTTTCAAAGGTCATCCGGCTGATAAAAAAGTTGTGAGAAAGTAAGGAAAAGACCATGGAAACACGTGCAACCCTCCGGGGCGTTCGTCTGTCGGTCGACAAGGGCCGTCTGGTCGCTGACCTGATCCGCGGCAAGAAAGTGGATCAAGCCCTCAACATCCTGAATTTCACGCAGAAAAAAGCTGCTGGAATCATCAAGAAGGTTGTGGAGTCCGCCATCGCCAACGCTGAACACAACGATGGCGCCGACATCGACGAGCTGAAGGTGAAAACCATCTACGTCGAACAAGGTGCCACGCTCAAGCGTTTCTCCGCGCGCGCAAAAGGCCGCGGCAACAGCATCAGCAAGCCCACGTGCCATGTGTACGTGGTCGTTGGC
>NZ_JBFUCA010000528.1:0-2813 GCF_056405475.1 Polaromonas sp. P1_G4 | reverse complement strand
CTCTCAAAGAGCACACTGGAGAAGAAGATGATTGAGTTGAAAGAAGTTTCCAAATGGTACGGTGAAGTGCAGGTTCTCAATAACTGCACCACCAGCATCAAGAAGGGTGAAGTTGTTGTGGTCTGCGGCCCATCGGGCTCGGGCAAATCCACCCTCATCAAGACCATCAACGCGCTGGAGCCTTTCCAGAAGGGCCAGATCTTTGTCGACGGCAAGGCTGTGCATGACCCCAAGACCGACCTGCCCAAGCTGCGCAGCCGCGTCGGCATGGTGTTCCAGAATTTCGAGCTGTTCCCGCACCTGAGCGTGACCGAGAACCTGACGCTGGCGCAGGTCAAGGTACTGGGCCGCAAGCCCGACGAAGCCAAAAAGCACGGCCTCAAATACCTGGATCGCGTGGGCCTGATGGCGCACAAGGATAAATTCCCCGGCCAGCTCTCCGGTGGCCAGCAGCAGCGTGTGGCGATCGCCCGCGCGCTCAGCATGGACCCGATCGCCATGCTGTTTGACGAACCCACTTCCGCGCTGGACCCGGAAATGGTCGGCGAGGTGCTGGACTGCATGATGGGCCTGGCCGTCGAGGGCATGACCATGATGGTGGTGACCCACGAAATGGGCTTTGCCAAAAAAGTGGGCAGCCGCGTGATTTTCATGGATGTCGGCGGCAAGATTCTGGAAGACTGCTCGAAGGACGAGTTTTTCAGCCACCCGGAAAACCGCCAGGCGCGCACCAAGGATTTCCTCAACAAGATCCTGGCGCACTGAAAGCCCTGCGCTCCAAAAAAAGCCCCGAATTCCGGGGCTTTTTTCATGGCGGCTCATGATGGGCGGGTGGTGCGACCAATGCGACAATTCAGGCCATGACTTCAGCCACCCGCACACCCGCCTCCATCCTGACCTCCGCTCTGACCATTACCCGGCCCGACGATTGGCACCTGCATGTGCGCGACGGCGAGGCCCTGCACACCGTGGTGCCGCACACGGCCGCACAGTTTGGCCGCGCCATCATCATGCCCAACCTGCRCCCGCCGGTGACCACGGCCGCCCAGGCGGCGGCGTATCGGGAGCGCATCCAGGCCGCTGTGCCGGCCGGCGTGCAGTTCGAGCCATTGATGACGCTCTACCTCACCGACAACCTGCCACCCGATGAGATCAAGCGCGCGAAAGACGCCGGTGTTGTGGCGCTCAAGCTATACCCGGCCGGCGCCACCACCAACAGCGATGCCGGGGTGACCGACCTGCGCAAGACCTACAAAACGCTGGAGGCCATGCAAAAAGAAGGCGTGCTGCTGCTGGTGCACGGCGAGGTCACGTCATCCGACATTGACTTGTTCGACCGTGAAGCCGTGTTTATCGATACGCAACTCATTCCGCTGCGCCGCGATTTCCCTGAGCTGAAGATCGTGTTTGAGCACATCACCACCCGCGAAGCCGCCCATTACGTGCGTGATGCCGGCCAGTTCACGGGGGCGACCGTCACCGCGCACCACCTGCTCTACAACCGCAATGCCATTTTCACGGGCGGCATTCGGCCGCACTACTACTGCCTGCCGGTGCTCAAGCGCGAGACGCATCGCCTGGCATTGGTAGAAGCCGTCACCAGCGGCAACAACCGCTTTTTCCTGGGTACTGACAGCGCACCGCACCCCGCGCACCTCAAGGAGCACGCAACGGGCTGCGCAGGCTGCTACACCGCCCACGCCGCCATGGAGCTCTACGCCGAAGCCTTTGATGCGGCCGGCGCACTGGACAAGCTTGAGGCATTTGCCAGCTTCAACGGTGCCGATTTTTACGGCCTGCCGCGCAATACCGGCCGCATCACGCTGAAAAAGGAAAGCTGGCACCCGCCCGAGAGCTTTGCTTTCGGCGAGGCTGAGCTCAAGCCTTTGCGCTCAGGTGAAAACCTGCCCTGGAAACTGCACACTTCAGAAAGCCCCTGATGGACCACAAGCCGCGCGTTGCCCTGCTCATTGACGCCGACAACTCGCCGGCGTCCAAGATCGACCTGATCCTCAACGAGTTGTCGACCTTCGGCGAAACGAACATCCGCCGCGCTTACGGCAACTGGAAAAAGAATGAACTCAAGGGCTGGGAAGAGGTGTTGCACGAGCATGCCATCCGCCCCATGCAGCAGTTCGACTACACCAAAGGCAAGAACGCCAGCGACATKGCCATGGTGATCGACGCGCTGGAGCTGCTCTATACCGACCGGCCCGATGCCTTTGGCATCGTTTCGTCGGACGCAGACTTCACGCCGCTGGTCATGCACCTGCGCGCCAAGGGCGCGGCGGTCTACGGCTTTGGCGCGCAGAAAACGCCGGAGCCATTTGTCAATGCGTGTTCGAGATTCCTGTTCCTTGACAAGCTGCGCCCCATCGCCGTCAGTGATGCGGCGGGCAGTGCTCACGGAGACAGCCGTGACGATGGCGAGGCGGTTGCCGCCGCGCCCCTCAGGGCAACACCCGCCCAGCTCAAGCAGGACGCCAAGCTGGTCATGCTGCTGCGCAACGCCGTCCAGGCCGCAGCCGACGACGAGGGTTGGGCGCGCGTGGGTGCTGTAGGGACGCAAATCGCCAACCAGGCCTCGTTTGACCATCGCAACTACGGCTATGCCACGCTGACCAAGCTGCTGGTGGCCACCCAGCTGTTTGACATCGCCGACGAAGGCAAGTCCACCGTCGCAGTGCGCGACAAGCGACTGAACAAGTCGGCCCGGGCCTAGGGGGCCTGCAGGTGCGAGTCGCTGCAGCCCTGCAGCCAGCGCCGGCCCTGCCGATGCCGGCATGGAACCAGCCTTGGCTGCAACCCTGGCA
>NZ_JBFUCA010000527.1:0-2814 GCF_056405475.1 Polaromonas sp. P1_G4 | reverse complement strand
GAACCGGCTTTGCCGGGCCGCAGGCACCGTCCCCTGCAAGGGGAAAAGGGCTACACGCAGTGAGCCCGATAGGGGTGTGCCAGTTTTTCGGCTTTGCCGGGCCACAGGCGGGCGGCCCCCTCGGGGGGCAGGGAGTTACGCGAAGCGAACGACCGTGGGGGCCTAAAATACCTCATGAAAATTCTCCKGGTCAAGCTGTCCTCCCTGGGCGACGTGGTGCACACCCTGCCGGTAGTGCAGGACATCCACGCCGCGCTCCCGGACGCGCAGATTGACTGGGTAGTGGAAAAGGCCTTTGCCCCCTTGCTGGCGCGCCACAAAGGTCTGCACCGCGTGATTCCCTGTGAGATCCGGCGCTGGCGCAAATCATTCTGGACGCTGGCAACGCGAAACGAATGGCGTGCCTTCCAGCGCGAACTTCAACGTGAGGCCTATGACGCCGTCATCGACCTGCAGGGCTTGACCAAGTCGGCGCTGGTGGCGCGGCTTGCCGCGCTGGCGCCGGGCGGCAAACGCTACGCGCTGGCCAACCAGACCGAGGGCTMGGGCTATGAAGCGCCTACCCGCTGGGTGGCCGACATGGCCATCACCCTCCCACCGCATATTCACGCGGTGCAGCGCTCGCGCGAGCTGGCGGCGCGCGCGCTGGGCTACACCCTGAAAGGCGCGCCGGATTTTGGATTAAAAATACCTGCAGCCCTTGAGGGACGGGCGCAAGCAGCTACTGAAAAGATAGCACCTGCAGCGTCGAAAGGCCGGGTGGTACTGGTCCACGGCACCTCGCGCGCCGACAAGGAGTGGCCGCTGGACCACTGGATCACCTTGGGGCGGCGCCTCCATGCGGCCGGCTACCCGGTGGCACTGGCGCACGGCAACGCACACGAGCTGGCCACCAGCCAGGCCATTGCGCAGGCGCTGACCAAAACCGCCGCGGACAGCGCCCTGGTGCTGCCTCTGCTGCCGCTCGACGCGCTCACTGAAGCGCTGGCGCAGTGCGCCGGTGTCATTGGTGTCGACAGCGGTGTCAGCCATATTGCCGTGGCGCTGGATTTGCCGCATGTGCAGATCTACAACTTCGACACGGCGTGGCGCACCGGCCCCGGCACCCTTGGCCACGGGGGGCGGCAGGTCAGCGTGTTTGCGCGCCCGGCACCCACGGTGGAAACCGTCTGGCAGGCCTGGCTGGCTTGCTGGGCGGTGAGCAGCCCCACCCGTGCCGGCGGGGCGAAATGAGTGCGCTGGCCCTGAAACTTTATTCGCTTCTGATGTGGCTGGGTCAGCCGCTGCTGCGCCGCAAATTGGCGCGCCGCGGCAGGCAGGAGCCCGGCTACCTTCAGGCGGTGCAGGAACGCTTTGGCCACTACACCCAGCCGGTGGAAACCGCCTCTGAGCTGGTTTGGCTGCATGCCGTTTCGCTCGGCGAAACGCGCACGGCGGCCATGCTGCTCAAGGCGCTGCGCGCGCAACACCCCGGCTTGCGTATTTTGCTGACGCATGGCACGGCCACCGGACGTGCCGAGGGCGTGGCCCTGCTGCAGCCCGGCGACGTGCAGGTATGGCAGCCCTGGGACAGCCCGGGCGCAGTGGCGCGGTTTTTTGGCCACTTCAAGCCACGCCTGGGCCTGCTGATGGAAACCGAGATCTGGCCCAACATGGTGGCCGCAGCCCAGGCGCGTGCCATGCCGCTGGTGCTGGTGAACGGCAGGTTGTCTGAAAAATCCCTGCAGCAGGCGCTGAAAATGTCGCCGCTGTCGTTTCCGGCTTACGCGGCGTTGTCTGCGGTGTATGCCCAGACCGATGACGACGCCCGGCGCTTTCGCCAGGCGGGTGCTGCGGTGAGCGGCGTGTTCGGCAACCTCAAATTTGACGCTTCGCCCGACGACGCCCAGCTGGAAAAAGGCAAGGTCTGGCGCCGGACGCTCGGGCTTCCGGTGCTTATGTTTGCCAGCTCACGTGAAGGCGAAGAGCAGGAATTTTTAAAGCAATTAAGTGCCACAGCCCAATCTGAGCGGGCGCAACAAGCTATCAATTTTGTAGCAAATGAATTGCAGGCAGAAGCACACAAGGAGGGGCCGGGAAGCCAGTTCAGGGTGTTGCTGGTGCCGCGCCACCCGCAACGCGTCAATGAGGTGGAGGCTCTGGTGCAGCAGCACGGCCTGCGCGTCTCGCGCCGCTCGCACTGGCCCGATACGGCGGGCGGTCCGGCCGTGAACGACGATGCGCTGCATGCGGATGTGTGGCTGGGCGACTCGCTGGGTGAAATGGCGCTGTATTACGCGATGAGCGATGTCGCCTTGCTGGGCGGCAGCTTCGCGCCGCTGGGCGGGCAAAACCTGATCGAGGCGGCTGCCTGTGGCTGCCCGGTCGTGATGGGCCCCCATACCTTCAACTTCACCGAAGCCGCCGAGCTGGCCATCGAGGCCGGTGCAGCCCGGCGTGTGGTCGACATGGAGCAGGGCGTGCGTGCCGCCCGAAAGCTGATGGACAAACCCGAAGCACGCGCAGCCTCCGTGGCGGCCGGGTTGGCCTTCGCCGACCGCAATCGGGGCGCCACGGTGAAGACGGTGAGTGCGCTCGAGAGCTTTTTGGCAGCCCCAGCGAAGTAAGGCCACACCATGACCGAACCATCCAAAACCAAACTACGGGTACCGATCTGGTTCTGGATGCTGCTCTTCATGGCCGCGTGCCTCTTCGGTTTCGGCACCTACGTCATCCTGACACTCATCTAGTATCTAGCGAGCACGGATTTCCCCTTTCAGGCCGGGGCCGCGGGACTGGCTTTGCCAGACCGCAGGCGCAGGCGGCCCCTCGGGG
>NZ_JBFUCA010000526.1:0-2818 GCF_056405475.1 Polaromonas sp. P1_G4 | reverse complement strand
GTTGCTGGGAGTCGGTGCCGGGGTGTTCTTCGAGCCAGGCACCCAGCGCGGCGTCATCGGCGATCAGCTTGTCGCGCCATTGCTCGGCCAGGTGCAGGGCCAGCGTCAGGTCGGCCGATCCGTTGAGCTGCTCGTTGATGGCTTCGCGGATGGGGTCAGGGTCCAGCGGGCGCATCAGCTTGCCGATGAACTGCATCTGGCGGCGTCTGCCCTCGAAGTTCGTGRTCTTTTTTGCGTCGGCAATTGCGTCGCGCAGCTTGTCGGGCAGGTCCAGACGCRCCATCAAATCGGCGCGCAGGGTCAGCAGCGCTTCACCGAGCGCCTGTTTTTCGTCGGCCTCGGCCTTGAGCTGGGTTTTGCTGGGCGGGCCGACTTCTTCAAGCGCGATTTCCTCGGGTTTGACGAAGCGGCCGTTGGACCAGTAGCCCTTGATGGCCTTGGGAGTCTTGTTGTTCATAGCAGTCAGTATCATAGCTACCCATATGACCCAAAAAGCTTCTTCTCGCGCCAGCGGCGCAACACGCAGTGCTTCCCGCCCCGTCCCGGGCCCCAAGAGCCAGTCAGGCCAGCCCGAATCCGGTTTCAGCTACCACCGTGATTTTTTCGAGGAACTCGTCGACAGCGCCCTTGGCCATGCCAAAAAACTGGGGGCCACCGATGCCGCCGCGGAAGCCTCCGAAGGCTGCGGGCTCTCAGTCAGCGTGCGCAAGGGCGAGCTTGAAAACGTCGAACGCAACCGCGACAAGTCGTTGGGCATCACCGTCTACATCGGAAAAAAACGCGGCAATGCCGCCACCAGCGACTTCTCCAAAGCAGCGATCGAGCAGACTGTGAAAGCAGCCTACGATATTGCGCGGTTCACGGCGGAAGACGAGACCTCCGGCCTGCCCGATGACCGCGACATTGCGCGCGTGCATCCGGCGCTCGACCTTTTTCACCCCTGGTCCATCAATTCGGAAGAAGCCGCCCAGCTCGCCCTGCAGTGCGAAGCCGCGGCCCTGAGCACCAGCCGCCTGATCACCAACAGCGAAGGCGCCGGTGTATCGGCGCAGCAAAGCCATTTTTTCAGTGCGCATACCAAGGGCTTTCGCGGCGGTTACGCCAGTTCGCGCCACAGCATCTCGGTGGCGCCGATTGCGGGCAGGGGCGACCAGATGCAGCGCGATGCCTGGTACAGCTCCATGCGCGACGCCGGTGAATTGGCGGCTCCCGAAGCGGTAGGCCGCTATGCCGCTGAGCGTGCACTGGCACGGCTCAAGAGCCGCAAGATCCCGACCACGCAATGCCCGGTGCTGTTCGAGTCGCCGCTGGCAGCGGGCCTGCTGGGCGGCTTTGTGCAGGCCGTGAGCGGCGGCGCGCTCTACCGCAAAAGCACCTTCCTGGCCGACAGCCTGGGCAAGCTTGCCTTCCCCAAACACATCGACATCGCCGAAGACCCGCACCTGCGCAAAGGCAAAGGCAGCGCACCCTTTGACGAAGAGGGCGTCAAGACCAGGGCACGCCAGGTGGTGGAGGCTGGCCGCGTCGAAGGTTATTTTCTGAGCACCTACTCAGCCCGCAAGCTGGGCATGCGCACCACCGGCAACGCCGGCGGCTCGCACAACCTGATCATGACCAGCCGCAACACCCGCAAGGGCGACGACCTGGACGCCATGCTGCGCAAGCTGGGCCGCGGCCTTTTTGTGACCGAGCTGATGGGGCAGGGCGTGAACTACGTGACGGGCGACTACTCGCGCGGGGCTTCGGGCTTCTGGGTCGAGAATGGCCGCATCGCCTTTCCGGTCGAAGAAATCACGATTGCCGGCAACCTCAAGGACATGCTCATGGGCATCGACGCCGTGGGCGCGGATGCCTACAACTACGGTGCCAAAACGGTGGGCTCGATTCTCGTCAACCGGATGAAGGTCGCGGGGAGCTGAAGCCCCCACGGTCGCTCACTTCGTGTAGCTCCCGAGGCCTTGCWGGCCGCGGCTCGCGAGACGCTTCGCCTCTGTCGCCTGTCCAAAGCTGCTCAAGCAGCTTTGGAGCCGCAGGCTCCAGCCCCTCGGGGGCCGCTGCGCCTGCGGCCCGGCAAAGCCGGTTCCGCGGCTTGAACTGGCTTAAGGCGGGTACATGTAGCCGCCCACCTCTGTATTCAGCCGGCTAGCGCTGCCTTCACTGCGGCAGACACCTGGCCCATGTCGGCCTTGCCGGCGAGCTTGGCCTTAACGGCACCCATGACCTTGCCCATATCGCCGGGGCCGGTGGCGCCCAGTTCGGCGACGATGGCTTTCACAGCGGCGGCGACTTCGTCGGCGCTCAGGCGCGCTGGCAGGTAGGCCTGCAGCACGACCAGCTCGGCTGCTTCCTTGTCGGCCAGGTCCTTGCGCTCGGCCTTCTGGAAAGCTTCGAGCGAGTCCTTGCGCTGCTTGATCAGCTTGTCGACGATGGCGACCACGGCTGCGTCGTCCAGCACCACGCGTTCATCCACCTCTTTTTGCTTGAGGGCGGCCAGCAGCAGGCGGATGGTGCCCAGGCGCTCGCTGTCCTTGGCGCGCATGGCGGTCTTCATGTCTTCGGTGATCTGGTCTTTGAGTGCTGACATTCGGAGGCTCCTGGAAGGCAAAATAGGATGAAGGGTGGCGTAGCGCCAAAAACACAAAAGCCCGCAGAGCGTCCTCGTGCGGGCTTTTTGTTGCCGTGAGGCGGTACTAAAGATTAGTACAGCTTTTTCGGCAATTGCATCGAGCGGATACGCTTGTAGTTGCGCTTRACGGCGGCTGCCTTCTTGCGCTTGCGCTCTGCCGTTGGCTTTTCGTAAAACTCGCGGGCGCGCAGG
>NZ_JBFUCA010000525.1:0-2823 GCF_056405475.1 Polaromonas sp. P1_G4 | reverse complement strand
CCAGCGACTGCCCGAATCTGTACATGAAGTTTTCGTCGTTCTATGACATGTACGCTCCAGGTGACGTGGTTTTTCCGTCTCCCACTGACCTCGCTTCGTACAAGCCGCACTTCGACGTACTGATGTCCGCGTTCGGCAAGGACCGCCTGATCTGGGGCAGCAACTGGCCGGTAATCACCCTGCACGGGACTTTCGAAGCCCAGATTGCCATCGCCGAGGCGTATCTGGCCCCGTTCGGCGCCGGCGTGCGCGACAAAGTGATGTTCAAGAACGCCCTCGCGTTTTATCGCCGGCACAAGGCGTAGCGGACCAGAGAAACTGCCGGCTCAGCTCCGGCGGCTTTCCCGCCACGAAGCCGGCGTTGCCCCCAGCTCCCGCTTGAACACTGTATTGAGGTACTGGACGGAACGAAAGCCGCTCGCCCGCGCGATGTCATCGATGCCCATTTGTGTGTTGCTGAGCAACTGAAAGCAACGCTGCAACTTGTACAGCAGGATTTCGTCATGGACGGAGCGCTTCAACTCGCGGCGAAAGTACATCTCCAGCGATGAGCGTGAAAGCCCCACCGTTTCGGCAACCTGCTCCGTCTTGATGCCCTGGCAGGCGTATTGACGGATGTAATGGAGAGCGCGCATCACGGTCGCGCTGTGTTCGACGTCGCGCGCGGTGGACGCGCGCGAATGCACGCCGGCCGGAGGCACGACCACACGCACGTCGTTCACCGGCGAGCCGCTCAGGGCCTGGTGCAACAGGTGCGCCGCGCGATGGCCCATTTCGTGGGTTCCCTGGCTGACCGAGCTGAGCTGGATTCTCGTCAGGTGCTGGCCCAGTGTGTCGTTATCGATCCCGATGATGGCGACTTCGTCGGGAACTGCGATTGCGCCGACGATGCACGCCTGCAGCACCTGCCGTGCACGCGCGTCCGTGACGGCGACTATGCCAACGGGCTTGGGCAGGCTTTGCAGCCAGGAGAGCAGTTTCCTTGTCGCGCTTCCCCATGTGGGCGCGCTGGTTGCCAGGCCCCGGTGGATCTCACCAGCCAACCCGTCGCGGGCAAGCCGGGCGGTGAACGCTTTTTCGCGCTCCTGGGCCCAACGGTTGAGCGGCGATTCCGGCAGGCTGTAGCAGGCAAAACGGGAAAGCCCGGACTCCACCAGGTGGGTCAGCGCATGCGCGACCAGTTCGCGGTTGTCCGTCGCAACGTACGGCACATTGACGGGGTAGCACGCGGGATCCTCGTAGGAGCCCCCGACGGCAACGACAGGTACGCGTACCCCTGTGAGAGCGTGCGCCACGGCCGGATCGTCGTAGTCCGCGATGATCCCGTCGCCGTCCCAGTCGTGGATGCCGTCAAGCCGAAAGCGGAAATCCTCTTCAAGGAAGAGATCCCAGGCGACCCGCGTGTGGTTCACATAGTCGCCGATGCCCGTGATGATCTCGCGGTCATACACCTTGCTCGCATGGAAGAGCAATGCCACGCGCAGCACGGTAGGGCCACTTTGACGTAATGACGATTTCATGGTCGGGTCGGTTGATCATGAGGATACCGGCATATCGGACGGATTGCTGCGCTGCAGAAAGCAATTTCGCAAGCTGTCCTCGCAAATTTCGCAATCGCGGGCGGAGGCCGGCGGTTCTAGGATGGTGCCACTGAAAGCAGTTACCCACCACAAACATGAACTTTCTCGAATCCATCGCACCCGTACGCTATGAAGGCCCTCAGGCCACGACGCCCCTGGCCTACCGTCACTATGACGCCAGTGCCGTCGTGCTGGGCAAGCCGATGGCACAGCACCTGCGGCTCGCCGTCTGCTACTGGCACACCTTCGTGTGGCCCGGCAGCGATGTCTTCGGACAAGGCACGTTTGCGCGGCCCTGGCATGCCGGTGGAGACGAGTTGACGATGGCGAGGAAGAAAGCGGATGCAGCCTTTGGCCTGATTTCCCGGCTCGATGTCCCGTTCTACACTTTCCATGACACCGATGTGGCGCCGGAAGGCGCGAACCTGGCCGAGTACCGCAGCAATCTGTCCGCGATGGTGGACGTGCTCGCCCAGAAGCAGAAAGAAACCGGTATTTCGCTGCTATGGGGGACCGCCAACCTGTTCAGCCATCCCCGCTACGCAGCCGGCGCGGCGAGTAACCCCGACCCCGACGTCTTCGCGTACGCGGCGACGCAGGTTTTCAGCGCGCTCAATGCCACCCAGCAGCTTGGCGGTGCCAACTACGTGATGTGGGGTGGGCGCGAAGGCTATGACACCCTGCTCAATACCGATTTGCAGCGCGAGCGCCAGCAGCTGGGCCGATTCATGCAATTGGTGGTGAACCACAAACACAAGATCGGTTTCAAAGGGCAACTGCTTATCGAGCCCAAGCCGCTGGAGCCGACCAAACACCAATACGACTTCGACAGCGCCACTGTGTATGGCTTCCTGAAGGAGTTCGGCCTGGAAAAGGAGATCAAGCTCAACATCGAGGCCAACCACGCCACGTTGGCGGGCCACAGTTTCCAGCACGAGATCGCAACCGCCGCCTCCCTCGGAATCTTCGGCAGCATCGATGCCAACCGTGGCGACCCACAGAACGGATGGGACACCGACCAGTTTCCCAACAGTGTGGAGGACCTTACGCTGGCGCTCTACGAAGTCCTCCGCGCCGGCGGAATCGGCAGCGGCGGGTTCAACTTCGACGCGAAAGTGCGGCGCCAAAGCATGGATCCGGTTGACATTCTGCACGGGCATGTGGGTGCGATCGATGCGCTGGCGCTGGCGCTCAAGAGCGCCGCGCGTTTGATGGAGTCCCGCGAGCTTGAGCAGTTCCGCCA
>NZ_JBFUCA010000524.1:0-2834 GCF_056405475.1 Polaromonas sp. P1_G4 | reverse complement strand
TATCGTTGAGCTGGCGTATGAGCTGCGCGGCGGTACCGAGCGAGATCGGATCGAGCCCGGAGAACGGTTCGTCGTACATGATGAGTTCCGGGTCCAGCACAATGGCCCGCGCCAGCGCAACCCGGCGGGCCATGCCGCCCGAAATCTCGCTGGGCAGCAGGTCCCGCGCGCCGCGCAGGCCCACCGCATTGAGTTTCATCAGCACGATATCGCGGATCAGGGCTTCACCCAATTCGGTGTGCTCGCGCAAGGGAAACGCCACATTGTCGAAAACACTCAGATCGGTGAACAACGCACCGAACTGGAACAGCATGCCCATGCGACGGCGCGCGGCATAGAGTTCCGCCTGGGCCAGCTTGCCGACGTCCTTGCCGTCGAACAGCACAGCGCCGCTGACAGCCTTTTGCTGCCCGCCGATGAGGCGCAGCACGGTGGTTTTGCCGCCTCCCGAAGCGCCCATCAGCGCGGTAACCTTGCCGCGAGGCACGGACAGCGTGACCTTGTCCAGGATGACGCGATCACCGGCGGAGCCGGGATAGGAAAACGTCACATCCTTGAACTCAACCAATGATGAAGCGGAAATGTCGGGCATTGAAGGAGAAAAGACAGGCCAGCAGGTGTGTTGGCTTGGGTAAGTAATACCGAATGATACGGGGTTTGCCCTTATACAGCCCCTGACCGGAAACCAAAAACCTTGGGCTGAGCGGCCTAAAGCAGCGAGGGTGGCCCAAAAAAGCGGCCGCCTTATCGGGCCGATAGTGGCCGCAAGCCACAACTATCCGGCGCAAGCAGCTATTTTTTTGATAGCACCCGGGGTTTTCGGTGTTATTTGCCAACCAGGCAGGTGTGCGCAAAGCGCAACGGACCGTCACGCCAATTGGGTGATTTCTGGAGGTTTGGCACCATTTCACGCAACCCGGGCACCAGCTTGGGCCTCACAATCGCCCCTTTTTGGCGATTTGAGAAGGCCGGCGCGGCGCTTAGCGAGGCAGGTCGCTAAAGCCCATCAGAAACTCGTCGACCGCGCGCGCGGCCTGGCGGCCTACGCGCACCCCAAGCGCGAGCTTGGGGTTTATTTAACCGCCCCTTGGGGCGATTTGAGAAGGCCGGCGCGGCGCTTAGCGAGGCAGGTCGCTAAAGCCCATCAGAAACTCGTCGACCACGCGCGCGGCCTGGCGGCCTACGCGCACCCCAAGCGCAAGCTTGGGGTTTATTTAACCGCCCCTTGGGGCGATTTGCGAAGGCCGGGCGCGGCGCTTAGCGAGGCAGGTCGCTAAAGCCCATCAAAAACTCGTCGACAGCACGCGCGGCCTGACGGCCTTCGCGAATCGCCCATACGACCAGGCTCTGGCCGCGGCGGATGTCGCCAGCGGCAAACACTTTGGGCACATTGGTGGCATAGCCGCCGGTGAAGTCAGTGCCCGCTTTGGCGTTGCCGCGGTTGTCTTTTTCGATGCCGAACGCATCCAGAACGGACGCCACCGGCGAAATAAAGCCCATGGCCAGCAGCACCAGGTCAGCCTTGAGGGTTTGCTCAGAGCCTGGCACTTCCACCATCTTGCCGTCTTTCCATTCGACGCGAACGGTCTTCAGGCCCGTGACCTTGCCTTTTTCGCCGATCAGTTCCTTGGTGGAGATCGCGAACTCGCGCTCGCAGCCTTCTTCGTGGCTGGAAGAGGTGCGCAGCTTGATCGGCCAGTAAGGCCAGGTCATGGGGCGGTTTTCTTCTTCGGGCGGCTGGGGCATCAGCTCAAACTGGGTGACGCTGACCGCGCCGTGGCGGTTGCTGGTGCCCACGCAGTCGGAACCCGTATCGCCACCGCCGATGACGATGACATGCTTGCCGTCGGCGCGCAGCTGGCCTTTGACCTTGTCGCCGGCATTGACCTTGTTCTGCTGGGGCAAAAACTCCATCGCAAAGTGCACGCCGTCCAGGTCGCGGCCGGGCACGGGCAGGTCGCGCGACTGTTCGGCGCCGCCGGTGAGGATGACGGCGTCGAAGTCTTTTTGCAGTTGCTCAGGGGTGATGCTTTCTTTCGCCCAGTTGGTGACTTTGGAGTCCTTTGGCAGGCTGCCCACCATCACGCCGGTGCGGAAGTTCACGCCCTCGGCCTTCATCTGCTCGACGCGGCGGTCGATGTGGACTTTTTCCATCTTGAAATCKGGAATGCCGTAGCGCAGCAGGCCGCCGACGCGGTCGTTCTTTTCAAACAGCGTCACGTCGTGGCCTGCGCGAGCCAGTTGCTGCGCGGCGGCCATGCCGGCAGGGCCAGAGCCGACCACGGCAACCTTTTTACCGGTCTTGTGCTTGGGCATCACGGGCTTGACCCAGCCTTCGGACCAGGCGCGGTCGATGATGGCGTGCTCGATCGACTTGATGCCGACGGCGTCGTCATTCACGTTCAGCGTGCAGGCGGCTTCGCAGGGCGCGGGGCAGATGCGGCCGGTGAACTCGGGAAAATTGTTGGTGCTGTGCAGCGTGTCGATCGCGTTTTTCCAGTCAGCGCGAAACACCATGTCGTTGAAGTCGGGAATGATGTTGTTGACCGGGCAGCCGTTGTTGCAGAACGGCGTGCCGCAGTCCATGCAGCGTGCGGCCTGCTTGTTGGCCTGCGCGTCGTCCAGCCCGATGACAAATTCCTTGTAATTCTTCAGGCGCTCCGGCACGGCCTTGTAGCCCTCCTCGATGCGCTCGTATTCCATGAAGCCGGTGATTTTTCCCATGATGCGGTCCTGTGCAATTCTTTAAGCGTTTTATGCCTCTAGCCCTTTGAAGACGGGCGTAAGCAGCTATAAATTCGATAGCAGATAGTTTGATGCGTAAAAGGCGCAAC
>NZ_JBFUCA010000523.1:0-2839 GCF_056405475.1 Polaromonas sp. P1_G4 | reverse complement strand
GGGATACCGTCAGCGAGGCGCAAAAGCGCAAATGGCTGGAAATCTCCAAAAATTACCCCTCACTCGCACCGGAAGGGCAGGCCAACCTGCACAGCCGCATGAATGAATGGGTCACCTTGAGCCCCCAGCAGCGCGCGCAAGCCCGGCTGAACTTCGGCAAGACCWAGGAACTCTCCAAGCAGCTCACGCCTGAAGAGAAAAAAGCCAAATGGGAAACCTACCAGGCTCTCAGCCCCGAAGAAAAGCAGAAGCTGGCCGCCAAGGCCAGTCCAAAGCCTACCGGAGCGGCAACAGCGGTGAGACCGGTGGCACCGCAAAAGCTGGCGCCCGTGACACCGCACCCGGTCAAGGCAGCCAGCAAACCTGGCCCTAAAATCACTGCTTTGCAACCTGCCTCAGCTGCTACGCCCGCCGCGCCGTCCGCAAGCGGTGCCGCAACAAGCGCCACGCCCCAACGCTAAACGCTACCGCAGCGGCTGGGCTTGGCCCATGCCTGCTGCCGTCACTGTGGCCAACCTTTATCGCGACATCTTTGACAGTCACAGACACCCTCCCCATTCCATCCATTCCCCGCCGCATGGCCTGCTGGATGTACGAAGGCATGCTGATGTTCGGCGTGGTTTTTCTGGCCGGTTACCTCTTCAGTACATTGAGCCAGACCCGAAATGCCCTGGACAATCGCCATGCCCTGCAGGCGTTCGTGTTTGTGATTTTCGGTATCTACTTCGTCTGGTTCTGGGCCAAAGGCCAGACCCTGGCCATGAAGACCTGGAACATCCGCGTGGTCGACCTCAACGGTGCACCCGTCACCCAGAAACGTGCGCTGCTGCGCTATGCGCTGAGCTGGCTCTGGTTCCTGCCACCCCTGGCCGTGAGCTGGGCAATGGCGCTGCCAGGGCGGGAAGGCGCCGTACTGACGCTGGGGTGGGTCGCCATCTGGGCCATCCTGGCGCGCTTTCATCCGCAAAAACAGTTTTGGCACGACGCCTGGGCGGGCACGCGGCTCATCACCTGGGTCGCACCCGAAAAACCCGGGCGCAAGGGGAAAAACAAGGCCGGTATCGCCGATACTGCGCCCCATCAGCCCTAACATCAATGTGCCATAAAGCTGCGYGACAATGGCACCATGCCCGAACAAGTTCCGTTTCCCATGTCTGTGCCAGCGCCGCCATCTGATGTTGATGTCGCTGCTGCTGGCGCCACCTCCCGACTGGGCTCCAATGAGCCCGTCAACCCCCAAAAACACCGCAAGGGCCTGAGCCGCGTCTGGCACGCCACCGGCTATTCCGTTGCCGGCCTGCGCGCCGGCTGGCATGAAACCGCTTTCCGTCAGGAGGCGATCGCGTCGATTGTGCTGATCCCCGCCGCTTTCTGGCTGGGCCGTAGCTGGGTCGAAACGGTGCTCCTGGCCGGCACCGTCATCCTCATCATGATCGTGGAGCTGCTCAACACGGGCATCGAGACCGCCATCGACCGCATCGGCCCCGAATGGCATGACCTTTCCAAGCGCGCCAAGGACATGGGAAGTGCCGCCGTACTGCTCAGCCTGCTGCTGTGCGCAGGTACCTGGGCCCTGGCGCTGTTCCAGCGATTTGCCGCATGAACGCAAGCATCAACAAAGTGACCGATATCTCCAAACCTGCCTCCAAACCTGCTTTTTCCCTCTGCGTTTACTGCGGATCCCGTCCCGGCAACCAGCCCGAATTCGCCGCCATTGCCGCCCTCGTGGGCACCTGGATTGGCAAGCGCGGCGGGCAGCTGGTCTATGGCGGTGGCCGCAATGGCCTGATGGGCATCATGGCCGACGCTGCGCTGGCGGCCGGCGGGCGTGTCGTGGGAATCATCCCCAAGGCACTGGTGGAGAAGGAATGGGCCCACACCGGATGCACCGAGCTGCACATCGTGGAAAACATGCATGAGCGCAAATACCTGATGGCCGAGCATGCCGATGCGTTCCTGGCATTGCCCGGCGGCATCGGTACGCTGGAGGAATTTTTTGAGGTATGGACCTGGCGCCAGCTCGGCTACCACGACAAACCGGTCGGCCTGCTCAACATGAACGGCTACTACGACGCCCTGCTCGCGTTCCTGGCATCTTCGGTAAAAACCGGCTTCATGAATGACTGGCTGATGGACCTGATCCGAACCAGCAGCGATGCCGAATCACTGCTGGAAACGCTGGTACAGGCAGCCGGCATGACGCCAGGCAACACCCGCCTCGACCAAATCTGACACCGGTCGCAGGGACTTTTCTTCAGGCCAGCAGGGGCCGCGGAACCGGCTTTGCCGGGCCGCAGGCGCAGCGGCCCCCTCGGGGGGCAGGAAGCTACACGCAGTGAGCGACCGTGGGGGCCTATCTAGACCGCCGCTTCGTCTTCCTCACCCGTACGGATACGCACCACCCGCTCGACGCTGGTGATGAAAATCTTGCCGTCACCGATCTTGCCGGTGCGTGCAGCGCGAACGATGGCATCCACGCAACGCTCCACGTCTTCGGTCTTCACCACAACCTCAACCTTGACCTTCGGCAGGAAATCGACGACGTATTCGGCGCCACGGTACAACTCGGTGTGGCCCTTCTGGCGGCCAAAGCCCTTGACTTCAGTGACGGTCAGACCAGTCACGCCGCATTCGGCCAAGGCCTCACGGACTTCTTCGAGTTTGAAGGGCTTGAGGACGGCGGTAATTTGTTTCACTGAATATCTCCATTAATTCTAAATATCGTCAAAAAGGCATTTAGCGGCGTACAACGTGCAAGTGACTTCACCAGCAGGGGCCGCGGAACCGGCTTTGCCGGGCCGCAGGCGCAGCGGCCCCCTCGGGGGGCAGGGAGCTACGC
>NZ_JBFUCA010000522.1:0-2850 GCF_056405475.1 Polaromonas sp. P1_G4 | reverse complement strand
CACGCAGGGTGCGGCTTCGGCCAGCGTCCGCGAAACCGTTGACGGCCTGACCCAGGCGGTCATCCGCGCCCTGATGCGTTCGCGCCCAGGCGGCGGAACCTTTCATATAGAAGACGTTCAGGATCAGGTCGAGCTGGGCCTGATGCGCGGCGGCCACCATGAAATCGCCCGCGCTTACGTGCTGTACCGCGAGAAGCGCACGCAAGAGCGTGCACGCCAGCCGCAAACCCAGGCACCTGCGGCGCCCCTGATCCATGTGACCGACCGCGGCAACCGCGTCGCGCTGGACATCCGCAACCTGCAGGCTCTGATTGAAGCGTCTTGCGCCAACCTGGGCGCAGATATCAAGCCCGACCCCATCGTTGCCGAGACCATGCGCAACCTCTATGACGGTGTGCCCATTGATGAAGTCTACAAGGCGTCCATCCTGGCAGCGCGCACCCTGATCGAGAAAGACCCTGACTACACCTACGCCACCGCACGCCTGCTGATGCACACCATCCGCCGCGAGGTGCTGGGTGAAGAAGTCAGTCAGGAAGACATGGCGATTCGCTACGCCGAGTATTTCCCGCAGTTCATCGCCAAGGGCGTACAAAACGAGCTGCTCGACGAAAAGCTCCAGCAGTTCGACCTGGCCCGCCTGGGCGCCGCGCTCAAGCCCGAACGCGACCTGAAATTTGACTACCTCGGCCTGCAAACCCTGTTTGACCGCTACTTCCTGCACGTGCGCAAACAGCGCATCGAGCTACCACAGGCTTTCTTCATGCGCGTGGCCATGGGCCTGTCGCTCAACGAGATCAACCGCGAAGAACGCGCGATCGAGTTCTACGAAATCCTGTCGTCCTTCGACTTCATGTCGAGCACGCCCACCCTGTTCAATGCCGGCACGCTGCGCTCGCAGCTGTCGTCGTGCTATCTGACGACCGTCGCCGACGACTTGGGAGGCATCTACGACGCCATCAAGGAAAACGCGCTGCTGTCCAAATTTGCCGGCGGCTTGGGCAATGACTGGACGCCTGTGCGCGCCCYGGGCGCCCATATCAAGGGCACCAACGGCGAATCGCAAGGCGTCGTGCCTTTCCTCAAAGTCGTCAACGACACCGCCGTGGCGGTCAACCAGGGCGGCAAGCGCAAAGGCGCCGTCTGCGCCTACCTGGAAACCTGGCACCTGGATATTGAAGAGTTCCTGGAACTGCGCAAGAACACCGGTGACGATCGCCGCCGTACGCACGACATGAACACCGCCAACTGGATTCCCGACCTCTTCATGCGCCGCGTGATGGAAAAAGGCACCTGGACGCTGTTCTCACCGTCGGACACACCCGACCTGCACGACAAGTTCGGCAAGGACTTCGAGAAAATCTACACCGCCTACGAAGCCAAGGCCGAGCGCGGCGAAATCAAGCCATCCCGCAAGCTGCAGGCCACTGACATGTGGCGCAAGATGCTGTCGATGCTGTTTGAAACCGGCCACCCCTGGATCACGTTCAAGGATGCCTGCAATGTGCGCTCGCCGCAGCAACACACCGGCGTCGTTCACTCGTCCAACCTGTGCACCGAAATTACACTCAACACCAGCGACACCGAAACCGCTGTCTGCAACCTCGGCTCGGTCAACCTCGTCCAGCATCTGAAGGACGGCGCAGTCGACCACGAGAAGCTTAAAAAGACCATCACCACGGCCATGCGCATGCTGGACAACGTGATCGACATCAACTATTACGCCGTCAAGAAGGCCCGCGATTCCAATATGCGCCACCGCCCTGTGGGCCTGGGCATCATGGGTTTCCAGGACTGCCTGTACGAGCTGCGCGTGCCTTACGCTTCCCAGGAAGCTGTCGAGTTCGCCGACAAATCCATGGAGGCTGTCTGCTACCACGCTTACTGGGCATCGACCGAACTGGCCAAAGAGCGCGGTAAATATGCCACGTACAAAGGCTCGCTATGGGACAAGGGCATCCTGCCGCTGGATACGCTGGACATGCTGGCCGAGCAGCGCGGCGGCTATGTGGAAGTCGACCGCTCCGCCAGCCTTGACTGGGACGCTTTGCGCAAGAAGATTGCCAAAGACGGCATGCGCAATTCCAACTGCGTGGCCATTGCGCCCACAGCCACCATCTCCAACATCATTGGGGTGGATGCTTGTATCGAACCCTGCTTTGGCAACCTGTCGGTCAAGTCCAACCTGTCGGGTGAATTCACCGTCATCAACCATTACCTGGTCCGAGACCTGAAGCGCTTGGGCCTGTGGGATGACGTGATGGTGGTGGATCTGAAGCACTTCGACGGCTCCCTGCGCCCCATCGACCGCGTMCCGCAAGACGTCAAAGCCCTCTACGCCACGGCGTTTGAGATCGAGACCTCCTGGATTGTGGAAGCCGCAGCGCGCCGCCAGAAATGGATTGACCAGGCGCAGTCGCTCAATATCTACATGGCAGGCGCCTCGGGCAAAAAACTCGACGACACCTACAAGCTGGCCTGGCTGCGCGGCCTCAAGACGACTTACTACCTGCGCACGCAAAGCGCGACGCACGCCGAGAAGTCGACCGTGACCGCAGGCAAGATGAACTCGGTGTCATCGGGTACCGCGACGGCAGGCGGCGGCATGAGCGCGCTCGAAGCGGCAGCCGCCGCAGCGCAGGCGCAGATGAGTGCATCGCCCGCGACCGACATCAAATTCTGTGCAATCGATGACCCAGGTTGCGAGGCCTGCCAATAAAAAACCGAATCGTGCGCTGAGCTTCATCGCACGATTCGATGTAATTGAGCAACACAATTTTGTAATAAAAAACCGAATCGTGCGCTGAGCTTCATCGCACGATTCGATGTAATTGAGCAACACAATTTTGT
>NZ_JBFUCA010000521.1:0-2851 GCF_056405475.1 Polaromonas sp. P1_G4 | reverse complement strand
AAGCCGGCTTGCCCCTGAGTTCCGGTGGCTGCGGCGACAACGTTAGCCGATAAATCATTGCCCAACCGCAGCGCATCGAGAGTGCCGGGTGAGCCCTGCGCTCAACGAGCTCCTCGATGCCTGCTTTCATCCCGACTATGCATACCAACAACCCGAACATCACAGTTATTGACGATTTACTGCCTGAAGCATTAATGACGTCCCTGATCGAGGCCGTCTCGTGGATGCCCATGCATTTCCTGAATCGATGGGAACGCTTTAAATCGCATGAGCTTGACATGCATTGGTACTACCCCGTTGCGTTCGCGGACGAGCCGTTTATCGATGATGTGGAGCCCAATATGCGCGCACTCGATGACACTCTCCAGTCAATCACGCAATGCTGGGACTTGATCAAGGCCAGCCATGATCACCCGGTACGACTGTACGAATGCATGATCAGCGCCAATACCTTCGGCACCGAAGGTCGGTTGCATCAGGATATAGGCGAAGCAGACAAGCGCCCCCTGCACAACACGGCGCTGGTTTACTGCAACCGGGAATGGAATGTGGCCTGGGCCGGCGAAACCCTTGTTTTCGATGAGCAGAACGAGATCACCGCTGCCGTCATGCCAAAGCCTGGCCGCATCATGAAGATCATCGGTGACCCGACGCATGTCGGCCGCTCGGTCTCCCGTATTTGCCCCACAGACCGGCGCGTCATCGTCTTCAAGTACTGGACCGTCAAGTAGCCGCCGGTGGGCATAGTATTAAATTGCATTGAAGCCGGTCCGCCCCTTGGAGTACTCATACGCCGTACCGGCGTGGCCGTGTCGTCAATCCCAGGCGTCCGGTGCGCGGCCCAAGCCAGATCAAGGCGACCCGGGACCATGTTGCGATAGAGGTTCCGGAACTTGGCCATTCGTGTTGCTGTCAGCGTTTGCACGACATCAACCGGGCAACAACTCACCCCCCGCCGTGCGATTGAAAATGTCACTCAACATGACGTCATAGCCCGAATGCGGAAACATGGGATGGGAATTCAGCTCGAGCCACCACAGCTGACCTTCGTCGTCGAGCACGGCATCTACCGAGTAGGCCAGGGGTGCCGGCCCGACTTCCTGCAAGGCAGTGCGCATCAGTGAACCCATTTGCGCAATCTGTTCGCCACACACGGTTTTTAATTCCGCCAAGGCGCTGCCGGCTTTGGCGCCCCCTTGGCGTGGTGCGAAGCTGCGGCCGTACCGGAAATCAATCCATATCTCTTGCCCGGCAGGCGGGACATCTGTGGGCGAGAAGCCCTGGTAGGCCATGCACGACACCAGTATTGCCTTGTCGGCCAGAATGTTGGCACCGACGTCCTGCCTGACTTTTGCTTCGGCCAGCGCGCCGGCTGTTGACACGCCATCGCCGATGACCTTGGCGTAGTCTTGCATGTCGGCGAAGAACGGTGTGTGGCCCCAGTACCAGATCTTCACGATCTTGCCGGCGACAAACTGTTCATGGAATGTGCCGGTATCAGAGCTGTCTGGCTCAAGGGGCGGCACCGGGACGGCTGCCAGAAATGGCCCCTGGATGTCGTAGCCGAACGAGCCTCGGGATTTTTTCCGGATGTAGCTTTGCGTCGGCTGCTGGCCCGGGGGCCACATTTGGGGCGTGCGAACACCGGCCTGGTCAAGGTGCTGCTTGAACAGCCGCTTTTCGGTAGAGAGCGGCGTGGAATAAGGCCTGTAAGGGCGCCATCCGCCAAATGCAATCACCGACTCCATCAGGTCTTCGATGTGAACCAGCTTGTTGCGGACAGACGCTGCAAAGATCGGGTAGAACCGGAAATACACGTTGGCACAGCGTATTTCCAGTTGCACGGTCTGAATGTCTATCTCAACCTTCGCGTCATGCTGGGCCGCCCATCCGCGCACAGCGCGGAAGTGGTCAAAAAAAGTAGGGAAGGCCATGAGTCCTCAGTCGTTGTCTATTGCGGGGGGCGACTTGTCGCTAGTTGAAAGGATGGGGGAACTTTCCCCCGGGTGCGATTTTCTCGTCCATGCCCAAAGGCAAACCGTCATACCCAAACCCTATGGGAATAGCGCCCGGAATCAGCACCCGCACCGAACGTATGACCTGACCATCAAGTGATTCGGGAGCCGCTCGCTGGGTTAAATCCACCCACACGGCCTTGGGGGGCCGTGGCGCGACCTGCAGCCTTTGCGCCAGGGTCGCGGGCCATGTTGCCTGCAGTTGCGCGAACCTCACCACGTCCCCCCCCTCAGTGATTGCCGCCGTCTTTAAATAGTGGGCCGGTTGCCTGAAGAGAAGACCGTGGTCTGTTGGCGTCTGCACCGCCTTCGGCGCCRGCCGCTTGGGCGGGCCGGATTTCACGGAGAGCAATCCGATGGTTTCTGCTTCGCTCAGCGCATGCGTGATGGATGCCTCCATAGAGCCGAAGCATGATGCCGCGATCACGGAAAATTGGTGGACGGCAGAAGCAATCGCGATAAAAATAACCGGCCCCCACGCGCCCGCGAAGACGCCGATGCGCAAGGTGCAGCCGCGCGCCTCCCAGCCGCGCGCCTTGGCCTGAATGCCGGCCGGAAGTGAATCGGGTGCCACCAGGCGGCCCGGGCGCTGTGCAAGCCAATGCCTGACGAAAGCATCCCGCTCAATCACTTCGAGGCCCGCGCGCTCAATCGCCACATCCAGCGATACGTCGCTGGCGCAGCCCGATGAGGTTTGCCGCATCAACATGCCGAACTCAGACGCTCGCGGCAGATTCGCCCCTGAAAAAACACAGTCGGCGGGCACCAGGAGCTTCTCATCGCTACCCAGGCAGTTTGCTTCAACCCAGAAGCGCTCGGCGTCGTCGCTGTAGGGC
>NZ_JBFUCA010000520.1:0-2855 GCF_056405475.1 Polaromonas sp. P1_G4 | reverse complement strand
TTGAGGTACTGGACTTCGTCGGCATTGACACCTGCGTTCTTCAACGCCATGACCATGGAGCGACGCGGTCCGTCGACATCGGGCGCTGTCATGTGATATGCGTCTGCGCTCATGCCGAACCCGGTCAGTTCAGCATAAATTCTGGCGCCCCGTGCTTTGGCATGCTCGTACTCTTCGAGAACCAGCACACCGCCGCCTTCGCCCAGCACAAAACCATCACGGTCCTTGTCCCAGGGGCGAGATGCTGTTTTCGGGTCTTCGTTGCGGGTGGACAGGGCACGCGCTGCGGCAAAGCCGCCTACGCCCAGCGGAGAGACGCAGGACTCAGCGCCACCGGCCACCATCACGTCGCAATCACCATATTCAATCATGCGCGCGGACAGGCCGATGGCATGAAGTCCCGTCGTACAGGCCGTTACGACCGCGACATTGGGGCCTTTAAAGCCGAATTTGATGGATACATGCCCGGAAATCATGTTGATGATCGAGGCAGGTACAAAAAACGGAGACACCCGGCGCGGGCCGCGATTGACCAGCTCGGAATGCATTTGCTCGATCATCGGCAAACCGCCTATGCCCGAACCGATATTGCAGCCAATGCGGGTCGCCAGTTCGCCGTCGAGCGCCTCGCCTGTCGGCAAGCCGCTGTCGGCCACCGCCTGGAAAGCTGCAGCCAGACCCAGATGAATGAAGCGATCCATGTGCCGCGCTTCTTTTTCGGGAATGTAATCCGCGATATTGAAGCCTTTGACCTCACCAGCAAATTTGCAGGCAAAGTTGCTTGCATCAAACTGCGTGATCAGATCAATTCCGGGCACACCGGCAATCAGATTGGCCCAGGATTCAGCCACGGTATTACCTACCGGGCTGACACAACCCAGACCTGTCACGACGACACGACGACGGCTCATTCAAAAATCCTGAGAAGAACCCGAAAAGCCCTGGAATGACTTTTCAGGCTTGATGACGGCGGAAGCAGGCGAAAGCCTTGCCTCAAGCCTTTTGATGGGTGTTTGCGTAGTCAATCGCGTTCTGGACGGTGGTGATCTTCTCGGCGTCTTCGTCGGGAATCTCAATGCCGAACTCGTCTTCCAGAGCCATAACCAGTTCTACGGTGTCAAGGGAGTCAGCGCCCAGATCGGCCACAAAGGCTTTTTCGCTGGTGACCTGGCCTTCTTCCACGCCGAGTTGTTCGGCAATGATTTTCTTAACACGTGCTTCGATATCGCTCATAGTTCCCTCTGAGGGTTGTAAATTAATCCGTGATTTTACCGCGTTAGAGTCGTTTCCCTAAGCACCGCGCCGGACGGATAAAAACCGGCTTCGATTTCCCGTGTTTTACCACTGTCAGCCTGCCGTTTTCATGAAACTGCGGGGCTGACGCCTCAAGAGCTACATATACATGCCGCCGTTGACGTGAATCTCCTGGCCTGTGATGTAGGCCGCCTRCGGACTCGCCACAAAGGCCACAGCGTGCGCAATGTCTTGCGGTTTGCCAAGATGGCCCAGCGGGATCTGCCCTAAAAGTGCTTTTTGCTGCTCTTCCGGCAATCCGGCGGTCATGTCGGTCTCGATAAAGCCCGGCGCGACGCAATTGACGGTGATGTTACGCGAGCCGAGCTCGCGCGCCAGTGCGCGCGTCATGCCGGCCACGCCGGCCTTGGCTGCCGCATAATTGGATTGGCCCGCGTTGCCCGAGGCACCAACGACGGATGTGATGCTGATGATGCGGCCGTAGCGCTGCTTCATCATGGTGCGCATCACGGCGCGGCTCATGCGGAACACGGCCTTGAGGTTGGTGTCCAGCACCGCATCCCAATCGTCATCCTTGAGCCGCATTGCCAGCATGTCGCGTGTGATGCCCGCGTTGTTGACCAGCACCTGCAGGCCACCGTGCTCCTTGACGATGGCGTCGATCAGCGCTTCAGCGGCGGTAACGTCGTTCACATTCAGGTTTTTGCCGGCGCAACCCGGGAAAGCCGCAAGGGCCTGGCCGATTTTGGCCGCGCCTTCATCGCTGGTCGCCGTGCCTATCACTTTGAGGCCTTTTTGGGCCAGCTCCAGCGCAATGGCCGCGCCAATACCGCGCGATGCGCCGGTGACCAGTGCGACCTGGCCTTCAAACTTGACTTCGCTCATGCCAGTAACTCCTTCACTTCCGCCAGGGAGGCGGGATCAAACAGGGGGACACCCGTCAATTCGGGATCGATTCTTTTGGCCATGCCGGCCAGCACCTTGCCAGGCCCGCACTCGACCAGCGTCGTGAGGCCGCGTGCCTTGATGGCCTGCACGCATTCCACCCAACGCACGGGGCCGAAAGCCTGCCCGTACAGCGCCGCGCGAATGCGGTCAGCATCAGTCTCGACGGCTACCTCTACGTTGTTGATGACCGGGATCTTCGGCGCTGCGAACTCGACTGCGGCCAGCTTCTCGCGCAGCTTCTCGGCTGCGGGCTTCATCAGGCTGGAGTGGAAGGGAGCCGACACCGGCAGGGGCAAGGCGCGCTTGGCACCGTTGGCCTTGAGCACTTCGCAGGCTTTCTCAACCGCAGCCTTGCTGCCCGCGATGACAGTCTGCATCGGGTCGTTGAAATTGACGGCTTCGACCACTTCGGTGGTGTTGGCCCCAAAGCTGCGTGCGGCCTCGGCACAGCCTTCAATCACTTTGGAGGCTTCCATGCCCAGAATGGCCGCCATCGCGCCCACACCGACCGGCACTGCGTCCTGCATGGCCTGCGCACGAAAGCGCACCAACGGTGCGGCTTGCGCGAGCGTCAACACGCCTGAAGCCACCAGAGCGGAGTATTCACCCAGCGAGTGGCCCGCGACCGCGGCCGGCGCGGTACCGGTTTCGGC
>NZ_JBFUCA010000519.1:0-2861 GCF_056405475.1 Polaromonas sp. P1_G4 | reverse complement strand
GGCCTGGACGGACGGCTTTGCCCAATATGCCGTGGGCGGCAGCGGCGAAAGCACCCACCAGGTCATGGCACGCGTCGCTTCGGCCTTTGACGAGTTGCAAGGCCAGGCCGACACACTGTGGATTACCCATGCGGGCGTCATACGCGCCGTGGAACTGATTGGCCTTGGCGTGCGTCAGATCATGCACGCCAGCGACTGGCCTCTAAAAGCTCCGGCCTACGGCCAATGGTGCACACTCGAACTGCAAACCCACTMCTAAAAACCGGATAAGGTACAAAAAATGGCAGCAACTCTGGATGGTCAGCTCGTGGTGGCGATCTCGTCACGCGCGCTGTTTGACTTTGAAGAAGAAAACCAGGTTTTTGAAACCGGCATGACGGCCGAGCCCGTGCCAGGCGCCAAAAAGGATGCCGCCTATATGAAGCTGCAGCTCGAGCGGCTGGACGTGCCGGCCAAGCCTGGCGTGGCGTTTTCGCTGGTCAAAAAGCTGTTGGCCTTCAACGAGGTACCCGAAAGCGCCGGGGAAGCGGCCAGCCCGACAGCACCCACCCAGCGCGTTGAAGTCGTGATCCTCTCGCGCAATGACCCCGTCTCCGGCATGCGGGTTTTTCGCTCAGCCCAGCACTACGGCCTCAAGATAGAACGAGGCACTTTCAACCGTGGCGAGGCGCCCTGGCGTTACCTCAAGCCCCTGCACGCCAATCTTTTCCTGTCCGCCCATCTGAGCGACGTACGCGACGCCCTGCTGGCCGGCGTGCCCGCTGCGCAGGTCTATCCGCATTCAGTGCGTGCCAGCGACGCGCACCCCAACGAAGTGCGCATCGCCTTCGACGGTGACGCGGTGCTGTTTTCGGACGAAGCCGAGCGCGTCTTCCAGGCGCAGGGCCTGTCCGCCTTCCAGCAGCACGAACGCGACAAGGCCACACAGCCGCTGCTGGCCGGCCCGTTCAAACCCCTGCTTGAAGCGCTGCACCGTTTGCAGCAGGTCGGCACCTCGCACATGCGCATACGCACGGCCCTGGTTACCGCCCGCAGCGCGCCCGCGCATGAACGCGCCATCCGCACGCTGATGGACTGGAACATTGAGGTCGATGAAGCCATGTTCCTGGGGGGTCTCGCCAAAGGCGAATTCCTGCGCGAATTCGAGCCCGACTTTTTCTTCGACGACCAGACCGGTCACGTGCACTCCGCCTCGCAGCATGTTCCCTCGGGCCACGTGGCCAGTGGTGTTTCCAACCAGCTTTCCTGAGCCGCGAAAGGGCTTTCATGAATCCGTCCAGTCTTTTCGCAAAATTTACCGCATTCAGTCTTTTTGCCAGGCGGATAGCCGCACTGGCCGCCCCTTACTTCCGGTCCGAGGAAAAATGGAAGGCTCGCCTGCTGCTGGTGGCCATCGTGCTGCTCAACCTCGGCACGGTTTACATGGCAGTGCAGTTCAACGACTGGTACCGCGTGTTTTATGACGCACTTGAAAAACGCGACCAGGTCGTCTTCTGGCAGCAGATGGGCCGGTTCAGCTATCTGGCCTTTGGCGCGATCATCATCGCCGTCTACAAGTTCTACCTGACCCAGTTGCTGCAAATGCGCTGGCGCGCGTGGATGACACGCGACTACCTGCGCCGCTGGCTGTCGCACCACGCCTTCTACAAGATGGAGCTCGCGCGTTATTCGGCGACAACCGATATCAACGCCAGCCCGGACAACCCGGACCAGCGGATTCAGGAAGACGTGCAGTCTTTTACCACCTCCACGATCACACTGAGCATGGGCCTGCTCAATGCGGTCGTGACGCTGGTCAGTTTTGTCGGCCTTCTCTGGGTTCAGTCGGGTCCGCTGGACTTCACCCTGGGCGGAAGCAGCTATTTCATACCGGGTTACATGGTCTGGGCCGCGGTGGCCTATTGCCTGGTCGGCAGCGTGCTGGCGCATTACATCGGTCGGCCACTGATCAAACTCAACTTCTTGCAGCAGCGCTACGAAGCCAATTTTCGCCACCACATGGTACGGGCGCGTGAATACAGCGAATCCATTGCGCTGGACCATGGCGAGGCGGTGGAGCGCAGCCAGCTCGATGGTCGTTTCACGACGGTGCTGGCGAACTACCTGAACCTGATACGCGCCAACAAAAAACTCATCTGGTTCCAGAGCTTCTTCGGCCAGGCTGCCTTGATTTTTCCGTTCCTTGTTGCGGCACCTCGCTTCTTCGGCGGAGCAATCCAGCTTGGCCAGCTGATTCAGATTTCCTCGACCTTCGGCAAGGTTCAGGACTCACTCAGCTGGTTTGTGGATAACTACGACAATCTCGCCAGCTGGCGCGCGACAACAGATCGCCTGACAAGCTTCGAAGACAGCATGATTGCGCAGGCAAAAGACAACGTCGGCCTGGTCACCAGTGCGTCCACATCGCTCACGTCGAGCGACCTCAATCTGGCCCTGCCGACCGGAACCGTTCTCCTGACAGGCGTCGAACTGCATGCCGACGCCGGCGACCACATTCTGCTCAGGGGCCCTTCCGGCAGCGGAAAGTCCACCCTTTTTCGCGCTTTGGCAGGCATCTGGCCGTTTGCCACCGGCCGCATCGCCCGACCTGAAAACGCCATGTTCATCCCGCAGCGCCCGTATTTCCCGAACGGCTCCCTGCGCGATGCACTGGCTTACCCCGAACTGGCGGCAAGCTACACCGACGATGCGCTGAAGCAAGCCCTGAACGAAGCCCTGCTGCCCGAACTCGCCGCACGGCTGGACGAAGAAGACGCCTGGAGCCAAAAGCTTTCGGGAGGGGAGCAGCAGCGCCTTTCCATCGCCCGGGTATTGCTGAAGAAACCCAAATGGATTTTTGCGGACGAAGCCACCAGCGCGCT
>NZ_JBFUCA010000518.1:0-2866 GCF_056405475.1 Polaromonas sp. P1_G4 | reverse complement strand
GAGCCAGATCACCAGGCCCACCGCCACGTAGGGCCCTATGGCCATCACCTTCGCCCGATTAAAGGCCAGCAAGAGCAACCCACCGATCCCGGCGACCAACAACGCCATCACCGACAAACCCTCGGTGTAGAAAAACGCAATGATCAGGATGGCGCCCAGGTCATCAATGATGGCGACAGCAGTCAAAAACACCTTGAGCGATGCCGGCACGCGGCTACCCAGCAACACCAGGATGCCCAGCGCAAAGGCAATGTCGGTGGCGGCCGGAATCGCCCAGCCGCGCATCGCGACCGGGTCGCCGGCATTGATCGCCATGTAGATGAGCGCCGGCGCCACCATGCCGCCCAACGCGGCGCCCGCCGGCAACAGCGCCTGCGCACGCGAGGCCAGCTCGCCCTCAATCAGCTCGCGCTTGATCTCCAGGCCCACCAGAAAGAAAAACACCGCCATCCACAGGTCATTGACCCAATGCAATAACGACTTGGAGAGCACCAGCAGATCACCGCCCACCCGCAGCTCACCTGGCAGTTGCACAAACCGGTTGTAAGCCTCACCCCATGGCGAGTTGCTCAACACCAGCGCGGCCACAGCGGCCAGCGCCAGCACCACGCCCGAAAGCGATTGCGAATTGATGAACTGGTTGAGGGTGCGGTGGACAAACTTGAGCATGCCCTATTGTCCCAGACCCGCAGGACGGCGGCCCATTGCGCTGCAGGCTCCGGGCCGCAATGCTGCTCTCTATTGCGCGGACTGCGGAAGAGGACCGAAGCTGGCAGCCTTGCCGGAGGCGGCCGCCGGCAGCACGGCCTTTTCCATCTCGGCACGCCGCATCGGGCGCAGCACATACCAGGCCATCAGCGCCGCGATCGCGTTCATGACGCTACCGACAATGAACACTGCGTGCCAGTTGCCGGTCATTGCCGTGAGCACGCTGGACAGTGGAACCAGCAGCGACGCCGTCCCCTTGGCCGTGTAAAGCAGGCCGGCATTGGATGCAGCGTACTTGGAGCCAAAGGTATCGGCGCAGGTTGAAGGAAAGAGGCTGTAGATTTCGCCCCAGGCGAAGAACACCATACCCGTCAAGACCACGAAGGCGACCGGATTGTGGCCAAACTGGTAGAGAGCCAGGATGCCCACCGACTCGATGCCAAAGGCGATCAGCATCGTTTTTTCACGGCCGATCTGGTCCGACACCCAACCAAAGAACGGACGGGTGAGCCCGTTGAGCACGCGGTCAATGGCCAGGGCAAATGTGAGCGCCGGCAGCGCCAGGCCCATGATGCTGACGGGCACGTCGCCGACGTTGAAATCCTTGGCGATAGGTCCGAGCTGGGCCGTAGCCATCAGCCCGCCGGCCGCCACCATCACGAACATGACGTACATCACCCAGAACACGGGTGAACGCAGGACTTCGGACGGCGTGTAGTCGCGCCGGCTCTGTTGCACATTGATCGTGGAGATCGAGCCGCTTTTGGCCAGATTCGCCGGTGCCCGCGTCAGCAGGAACGACACGACAAATACGATCACACCCTGAATGATCCCGAAATACAGGAAGGCAGACTGGTAGCCGCTGCCCTTGATCATGGCCGAGATCGGAAGAATGGTGAGCGCGGAGCCCGCACCGAAGCCCGCGGCTGTCAGGCCCGCAGCCAGGCCGCGGCGATCCGGAAACCACTTCAAGGCATTGCCGACACAGGTACCGTACACCGCACCCGCGCCAATGCCGCTGATCGCAGCAGCGATGTAGAGCAGCATCAGCGAATCGGCAAAAGAATTGATCACCCAACCGACGCCGCAAAGAATGCCGCCGACCATGACCACCGGACGTGGCCCGAAACGGTCGACCAGGTAGCCTTCAATCGGCACGAGCCAGGTTTCGGTCAACACAAAAATCGTGAAGGCCACCTGAATGGCGGCCTTGCTCCAGCCGTACTTGTCGGCAATCGGATTCACAAAAAGGGTCCAGCCATATTGCAGGTTGGCAATCATCGCCATGCAGACGATGCCCAAGAGAAGCTGTATCCAGCGATGGGCGCTGGATGGTGCGGGGGTTGCCGTAGGGGCGTATGTCATTGATGTCTCCTGTCTCTTTTATGCCGTGGAAATTGCGATTGCAATCGTTGATGCTGTTGTTGTGAGCGGATTGTGAGAGCGGACATTTATGAGCCCATTGACCGCGATCAAGTTTGAAAAAAACTTTACACATCGCTCAAAAAAACGAAAGCGGATTGAAAGAATCGCGCCATGCCAAACCCCGGCCACTGCGATGGATTTGATTTACAGAATGGGGAGTGCGCTTGTTAGCGGCGCTGAGCCTGAGCGCGCAATGCGGGATCAGCAAGTGCCCGGCATTGCACCGGCGGCACTGAAAAGAAAACAAGAGAAAAGAGCAACCGCGTGGTGCGGTCTACTGCCGGCGGCGCAAACCGCCCGGCAAAAATTAGCG
Source organism: Polaromonas sp. P1_G4 (assembly GCF_056405475.1). Taxonomy (NCBI): domain Bacteria; kingdom Pseudomonadati; phylum Pseudomonadota; class Betaproteobacteria; order Burkholderiales; family Comamonadaceae; genus Polaromonas; species Polaromonas sp. P1_G4. Next base: position 420 of record NZ_JBFUCA010000518.1, on the reverse strand, counting down.
CGCTCGCAGCGCGCTGATAAAAATATGCAGAGGCGTAGCAGCAACCAGCTCACGCAATACAAGGCGTACGCGTGCACTGGCGGCGGGCTGGGCAATCTTCAAATACAAGGCGAAGGCGGTCATGAATTTCCTTTGTGGCGTGAGGCATCTACGGACACAATCATAGGGTAAACCCTTAATCCCTTCAACCCACCAGCTAACCCCCCCCGAACCGGGTGTGGCCAGCGTCAGCCCACCATGTTTTCAGGCCGCACCCAGGCATCAAACTGCTCGCCCGTGACATGGCCGGAGGCCAGTGCCGCATCGCGCAGGCTGCTGCCTTCCTTGTGCGCCTTTTTGGCGATGAAGGCGGCCTTGTCATAGCCGATGTGCGTGTTCAGCGCCGTCACCAGCATCAGCGAGCGGTCAACCAGCTCGGCG
>NZ_JBFUCA010000517.1:0-2873 GCF_056405475.1 Polaromonas sp. P1_G4 | reverse complement strand
ATTTGAGTCGTAGCCGGATATGTCAGCTCGGGAGTCTGACCTAGTTTGCCAAAACGGTATTGCATGTAGGCATTCGCTGATGTCTGGGCAGATGTGCGGCAAATCGACATGTGTTTATCGCTTTTCCCCGCGATTGGGCACGACAACACGACCAGCTCGTGCGTTTCGCAATGAGTGCCTGGACCACCGAGTTCCTCGGCAATTGCGAGTGGTGCAATAAATTGGCCAATTCCGAAAGCGATACAAGCCAGGCGATTCATATTCATCATCAGTTCTCCCAATGGTTACGCAGCCAATTTCAGTTCTTCCATCGACGTTTGCAGCGCGCTCGCCGGCACGCCGTCTTTCCACGGCAAGTCCACCGGGTAGTCTTTGAGCAGGCAGTCGTCGGGCAGGCATTCAATCGGCGTGAAGTCGCGGTGGGCGATGTATTCAGGGCGTTTGTGGCGGCGGATGTGGTTGCTCACCGCGCACAGGCTCAGGTAAACGCTTACCCGGTTGAAGGGCGAAAGGTTGCTGCCCGAGGCGTGCACCAGGCAGGAGTGAAAGAGGATCATCGAGCCGGCCGGGCCCTTGGGGCTGACGATGCCGCCTTGCTTTCCACCGGCGCGCTGCACCAGCTGGCGGATCAAATCGTTGTCCACCGTCCAGAGCGGGTAGCTGGTGGTGGTGAGGTCGTGTTTGGCATCGACCACGCCCTTTTTGTGGCTGCCGGGGATGAACATCAGCGGGCCGTTGTGCTCGGTCACGTCGTCCATGAAAATGGCCACGTTCATCGCGCGTTCGGTGGGCATCATGTCGTCGTTCAGCCAGGTGCCATAGTCCTGGTGCCATTGCCACACGTCGCCTTCAAACGCCATCTTGCCGTTGATCTTGAACTGGTGCATGTAGAGCTTTTCGCCTAGCAGGTCTTCCACCGGCTCGATCATGCGCGGGTGCCGCGCGAGCCGGGCAAACGGCTCGCTGTACATGTGCGCGGCGAAGTTGGTACGCACCGCGTCCTTGCCTTTTTCACGCACGTTGTAGTCTTCGCGCCGGCTGTAGAGCTCGGGCACGGCATCGTTGAGCGCCCGGGTTTCTTCAGGCGTGAAGAGGCCGGGGAAAAACAGGTAGCCGTCGCGGTCGAATTGCGCAAGTTGTTCCGGGGTCAGTTTCATCGCATGTCTCCTGTTGCGTGTTGTCGGGTGTTCAGGGCGCCGCGCGGGCGCCGGTTTGGCCGAGTGCGCTGGACAGCAGGTTTGCCAGGTTGTGGCCCGCTTCCTCGCCATGCTCGCGGATCAGCGCTTCGGCCTGGGTTTCATCACCGGCCGCGATGGCCTCGGCAATGGCTTCGTGCTCATCCCAGATCGATTCGCGCATGGTTGATACCTGCAGCACAGCACCCATGGCGCGGCGGATGTGGTGCCAGTGCAGCTGGGCGCTCTGGGCGATCAGCGGGTTGCCCGAGGCGGTGTAAATGGCCGCGTGAAATTGCGCGTCGGTCGCCATCATGGCCTTGACGTCACCGCCCCGCGCGGCCTTTCGGCCCCGGCTGATCAGTTGCGGGTCGAGCCGGCAGCGGCCTTGCGCGGCCAGCCGGGCGGCCAGTGCATCGAGTGCGCTGCGTACCTGGTAGATCTGCACGAGCCAGGCCACGTCCAGTGGCGCCACCAGCACGCCGCGCCCCGGGGCGTCCAGTACAAAGCCGTCCTTCTTCAAAAGGCGCAAAGCCTGCAGTACCGGTTGTCGCGACACCGCGAGTTGCTCGGCAATGTCTTCCTGCATGATGCGCGCACCCGGCGCCAGCGAGCCTTCGCTGATGGCGTCCAGCAGGCTGCGGTAGACCTGGTCGACGAGGTCGGGCGTGGATTCGATTTTGATCAGTTGTTGTGGCATGTTAGTACTCTGTATACAGAATACATTGCGACTGAAGACCTGAAGTTTCGGGTTTACCCGTAAATGGTTGCGGGCGGCCGGGCTGTGCCAAGATGGCACCCGTTGAAGCTGTTTTGATACTTTCAGGAGAAGAACAATGACCCAGCCCGATCCCGCCTGGCTTGACCGCATGTACAACAACCGGGCTTTGGTACCGGACCACGGGGTGTATTTCGCTCGCTGGGCTGACAGCTCGCAGGCCATTCGCAAGCGCGTGCCCTGCCAGATCGATATTCCCTATGGCAACCATGCGGGTGAAATGCTCGACGTGTTTCCGGCGGGTGATTTCGCCACACAGGGCGGCACCCAGGGCCTGGCCGGTGCGCCGGTGCTGGTGTTCATTCACGGCGGGTACTGGCGGTCTCTCGACAAGGCCGACCATTCCTTTGTGGCGCCGGCTTTTACGCAGACGGGCGCCTGTGTCGTGGTGCCGAACTATGCGCTTTGCCCCGCGGTGACCATTCCCCAGATCACCATGCAGATGGTGGCGGCGCTGGCCTGGGCATGGCGCCACATTGCCCATTACGGCGGGGACCCATCCCGCATCACGGTGGTGGGCCATTCAGCCGGTGGGCACCTGGCTGCCATGCTGATGGCGTGCGACTGGAAGGCCTATGCCGGCGACCTGCCTGCAGACCTGCTGAAAAATGCCTTGTCGATTTCCGGCCTGTACGACCTTGAACCCATGCGCCACACGCCTTTCCTGAAGGATTCGCTGAAACTCACACCTGAACAGGTGCTCAAGGCCAGCCCGGCCCTGCTGCCGGCGCCGGGCCGCGGCACCCTGTACAGCGTGGCAGGTGCCGACGAAAGCGCGGAGTTCCTGCGACAGAACGTGTTGATCCAGYAGGCCTGGGGCTCCGGGGTGGTGCCGGTCTGCGAATCCCATCTGGGGCGCAACCACTTCAGCATCCTGGAGGCGCTGACGGAGCCGTCTCACCGCCTGCACCGGCTTGCAT
>NZ_JBFUCA010000516.1:0-2875 GCF_056405475.1 Polaromonas sp. P1_G4 | reverse complement strand
GTCCAGCAGGTTGAGCCCCGCTGAGTGCTGGGCTTTGTCCATGAAGACCAGATCGGCATCACGGCCTGTTTCTATTAAGCCGCAATTGAGTTTACGAATGCGCGCGGTGTTGCCCGTGGCAAAGCAAAAAACCAGCTCCGCCGGGATATTGCCCAGACTGGAAAGGAGGGCGATAAGGCGCAGCACACCCAGCGGCTGGACACCGGACCCGGCCGGCCCGTCGGTACCCAGGATGACGCGGTGCGGGCACTTGAGCTGCAGCGCCGCCTGCGCGGCTGCAATGGCGACTTTTTCATTGCCGTTATGGACAATTTCAATGGCGCGTGATGATTTCTCACAGAGTTCGCAAACATGTGCTTCCGACAGTGCCGTATGACCGCCATTGATATGGCCGATGACATCGGCGTCTGCTTCCAGCACCACGTCCTTGTCAATCAGGCCTGAGCCGGGAATGGAAGGGCCGCCGGTGTGAATGGTGCTCTGGATGCCATACTTTCGCGCCCAGCCCACCATTTCCTTGGCCTCGTAACCCGCCTTGACTGAACCCAGGCCCACTTCGCCGAGCAAAGTTACACCGGCGTCGGCAAGGTCCTTGAAATCCTGTTCGGTCATGCCTTTTTCGATGATGGGGGCACCAGCCAGTACCTTGACGCCGCCTGGGCGGAAGTTGTCGAACGCCCGTTGCGCGGTTATGGCCAGCGCCTTGAGGCCGACGATGTCCTTGGGACGCCCCGGCAAGTGAACCTCGCCAGCGGAAATCATGGTGGTGACACCGCCGTGCATGGTGGAGTCAATCCAGCCGATCTGGTTCTGGCGCGGCGTCCAGTCGCCGAAAACCGGATGTACATGGCTATCGATCAAACCAGGTGCCACGCAAGTCTGGTGCGCGTCAATCACGGTCTGCGCATGCGCTGTATCACAGTCCTTGGCCTTTCCGATAGCCACGATAAGGCCGTCGTTCACGACGATGGTGTCCGCGTCCAGKATAGGTTGGTCGATGTCTCCGGAGAGCAGCAGGCCAATGTTCCTGATGACGACCTTTCCTGATTTTCCGCTTGATGCCGCTTCTGCCATGGGTGGTCTTTCAAATGCGTCGGGTTGAGCTCAAGGATTCAGCATGACAGTGCGCAGCACGGTGCTGATGATGAAGGCCTGCCATTGCGCCAGCGCCTCAGGTGTTTGCAGGTCTTCGCCGAGGAAGGCTGACAGCGTGTGGCGGTTCGAGATATAGAAGTAGCCGGTGGCGGCAATCAGCAGATAGACATTGCGGGCGGAGATGTCTGCCCGGAAAATCTTCTTGCGCACACCGCTTTCCAGCAGTTGCCGGATGATGGCGATGGCGGGAGACGAGTAATCCCGGGCGCGCTGCGATTTGGCGATGTGCTTGCCGCGGTGCAGGTTTTCCGTATTGAGCAGCGTGATGAACTCCGGATTTTTGCTGTAGTAGGACACCACKAAGCAAATCACGTCCGTCAGAGACTCCACCGGGTGGTCGATGTCCAGTGACAACTCGAGCTCGGCATCATTCATGCGGCGGTACATGTCTTCCAGCACTTCGATGAACAAGCCTTCCTTGCTGCCGAAGTAGTAATAAATCATGCGGTCGAATGACTTGGCCGACCTGGATATTTTCTCTACGCTGCCGCCGTCATACCCATAGCGCGCGAAGACGCGGGTGGCTGCGCGCAAAATGTTGTCGCGCGTGGTCTGCGCGGCTTGCTCCCGTACGCCGGGCCGCTTGGCGACCGTGCGTTTGGTTGTGGCAGTGCGCGGCTTGATGGTTTTGGCCGTCTTCGCTGTCATGTAGAGGTATCCAGTCGCGGTTTATGCGTGATCAAGCGAGAAGGTGTGAGGAGCAATTTCCCACGGCAATGCAATGAGTTGAAGGCAAACGCCGGGCCATCTCTACTGTTCGGCAAAGGCGCGTTCGATCACAAAATCTCCCGGCTTGGATGTATTGCCTTCGATGAAGCCCTTGCCTTCCAGCATGTGCTTGAGGTCCTTGAGCATCGCGGGACTGCCGCAGATCATCWCACGGTCATGCGCCGGATCCAGTGCCGGCAACTGCAGGTCGGCCAACATTTTCCCGCTTTCGATCAGGTCGGTGACGCGGCCCATGTTGCGGTAAGCCTCCCGCGTAACGGTAGGGTAGTACAGCAACTGCCTGGAGATCAGCTCACCGAGAAATTCATGTTGGGGCAAGTGATCCACAACCAGGTCGTGATATGCCAGCTCGTCTGCCTGCCGCACGCCATGGACCAGCACGATCTGTTCAAACCGTTCGTAAGTCTCCGGGTCCCGGATGATGCTCATGAATGGCGCCAGACCCGTGCCGGTCGAGAGCAGGTAAAGCCGTTTACCTGGCAGCAGGTAATCGATTACCAGTGTGCCGGTTGGCTTGCGCCCAACGATGATTTTGTCGCCGACCTTGATGTGCTGCAGCCGTGACGTCAGGGGACCTTCCGCGACCTTGATGCTGAGGAATTCAWGATGCTCTTCATGATTGGGGCTCACGATGCTGTAGGCGCGCAGCAAAGGCTTGTCGTTGACCCTTAATCCGATCATGGTGAAGTGGCCGTTGCTAAAGCGCAGTGAGGTGTCGCGTGTGGTGGTAAAGGTAAACAGGCGATCAGTCCAGTGATGGACGGACAACACAGTTTCTTCATTGAAAGCGCTCATGGTGTTATTCGGAGTAACGGTTATGAATTAGAGAGGCCGCGTTGATGTCTCATGGGTTCATGATCTGCCGATTTATGAGCCGATTTTTCCATTGCGCGGTCTCGATAGGTATTGCATGTACTGGCCAAACGATGCCGCCACAGAGGCAATGTGCCACATTAATGTAGTGAACGCAACATTTAAATTCAGTATGTAC
>NZ_JBFUCA010000515.1:0-2887 GCF_056405475.1 Polaromonas sp. P1_G4 | reverse complement strand
GCTTAACATTTCGGCCCACGCGGACACTCAGCAGCAGATAGCCGCTGCGCAGCGCTTGCTGCGTGCCGGTGGCCTCCAACGTTAGACCTCATGGACTCCATCGCACATCGACTCACGAAGCTATCGCTCTGGGGCTTGCCGCTTTTATGGCTTGCTCTAGCCGTGTTTGTATGGCTTCGTCACTCATGGCTTGCTGGTGCTTGCTTCGCCATAGCTGGCCTCAGCGGTTTGCTCTGGAACTTATTCTTTTTGCCGGTCGGCGTTGGTCGTCCCGCTGAAATCTGGCGCGCAGTGGTCTTCGTCGAATATGACGAAGCTCCTTTGGGTCACGTTCTTTCGGTATACCTCCCGCTGCTTTCAAAGCTGTCTCTTGTGGCCGCAGTTTCCATGCTTGCTTTCAAGCGTGCGGTTTAATCCATCATTCCAGCGGACCGCCATTGGCGGCCGCTGAATTCAAACGTCAGGTCGCATAAGAGTAGCCACCCATGTCCAAGGCCATTCATTTCATTGGCGCGCTCTTCGCGATGGGGCTTGTCTGGTTTTTTGCCATCGTGGGCTTGGTCGAGTGGCTGGCGCCGGGCATCGTGTCGGGTTATGGCTTTGTCGCAATGCTCGCCACTTGCCTGCTACTTGCCGGATACCCCGCATGGAGGCTCTTTGTCCAGCGACGTCCTTAGCAGGGTTCCGCGGTCTAACGGGTCGCTCGACACGGACACGCCGCGGCAATGCGGAGCGGGCCGTGTGCAGAAGCATGCGTCTGGCGGCGCATTGCCACTGCGTGCCGGCCAACTCCAATGTCAGGTTTCATTAAATTTTTAAACGCTATGCCCACGACATGATCCACTTAACTCGAACAACCATCGCACTATTCTTTATCTCGATTCTTCCATTGCAATTATCTGCAGCAGAGGCGAGTTTGACTCCCGGTGAAAGAGTTATCGCCGTAGCCTCCGTTCAGCCGGTAGAGAAGTTTTCAATTGAAAATGCGCCAAACGGCCTGGATATTATCTTTCCCGGCCCGGCCTTCTTCGTGAAAAAGGGGGTTGAAAAGAATCGAATCAACGAACTTAAGGCGGCGCTGGAAAAGCAGGCCTTCAACGTACAAGAGGAACTTGCATCTGCCACCTTGAGTGCTTTGAAGGAGGCCAACCAAAGCGCCATACCGGGAGATGGAATCAAATATGAAAAGGACGACCCAACTTCGATTGACTACAAAAATAGCGCAATCACCGCGGACAGCATACTGACAGTGACCATATCGAATATGGGACTTTATTCCAGTCGGCTAAAGACGACGTTCGCACCCAGATTGAATATCTCGTTTGAACTCGTAGATATAAAGACAGAAGATTCGATCTATTCGCAGTCCATCAGTTATGGCGCAGACGCCAACAAAAATTCGGATGACGAGATCACCGCCAACGCGAATTACACCTTCGCATCGTTCGAGGATGCCCTCAGTAGAGCGGGGGAGCTGGTTGAGGCGTACCGAGATGGAATCAAGAGGACGGCGCAACTCGCTGCTCAACAAATCAAAAGGGCGCATTAGGCGGCACGACCGGCGGATGTAAGCCAATTGCACTTTTCGCACGCCCATGAAAAACCTACCCCATCATTCCAGCGGACTGCCTGCGTCAACCGTTCACCTCAAACGTTAGGAATCAAGAAACACATGCTCCACGACCCGTGGCTTGGCCGATGGCTTCCGATGCTCCAGGAGTCCGTTGGCTCACAGCCGGTGCTTGAGATCGGCTGTGGAACGGGCGCAGACACGTCCACCTTGGTCGGTGCCGGCCTTTCTGTTCTCGCCTTCGATCTTTCCGCCACCTCTGTCGCCGCTGCGAGGCTCCGGGCACCTCAGGCACGCATCTCATGCCAGGACATCAKGGATCCGTTTCCCCTTCTCCCTGGCGAAGCTGGTGCCGTTGTGGCAAGCCTTACCCTGCACTACTTTCCATKGCAAGAAACCCTGGAACTTGTGAGCCGGATCAGGCAGACGCTCAAGCCGGGTGGGCTGCTCTTGTGCCGGCTGAACTCGGTCCAGGACAAGAACTTTGGAGCCACTGGGCATCCTGCCATTGAGCCCAACTACTACCTTGTTGACGGCCAGGCCAAGAGGTTCTTTGATGCGCAGGGCGTCGACGAACTGTTCGCAACCGGATGGCAGGTCTTGTCCAGGGAACACCAGACGACCAACAAGTACGTTCGCAAGAAAGCGTTGTGGGAAGTCGTGGTCCAACGCGGCGCCTGATCCACCGTTCCAGCGGACCACCTTCGGCGGCCGCTGAACTCAAACCTTAGGCATCGCGAGGGCTCTTCGGCAACTGCAGCGCCTCATCATTGTCTCTCTCGCACCCAGGTGAGTCACTACGCGCAGAATTGGCGCGGGCATATCGCCCGTGAGAACCACAGGAAACATGAATGTTTACGCTTGACACCTGCTGCACCTTGGTGCCGTATTTCGAGGTCCAAGACGGACAACTTGACGCTTTCAAAGCTCTGGCGCAGAAGCTCGTCGCCAAGACGGGCACGGAGCCGGGTTGCCTGCACTACGCCTTCTCTTTCAGCGGCAACGTCGCCCACTGTCGCGAGGGATACGTAGACGCAGCCGCCCTGCTCGCACATCGTGAGAACGTTGCTGAATTGCTTGGCCAAGCGCTGAAGATCGCAAAGATCGTCAGGTTCGAGGTCCACGCGCCAGAAGCGGAGATCGATAAGCTTCGCGGCCCGATGGCATCGCGCAATCCACAGTTCTTCGCGCTCGAAGAAGGCATTCGCCGTAGCAGCGAGGCCTAACCCTTGAATCGAGAGGACCGCCTTCGGCAGCCTATCATCTCAAACGTTATGCGTACTGAACTCGCCGCACTGGTGCCACGTCACAAGCAAG
>NZ_JBFUCA010000514.1:0-2889 GCF_056405475.1 Polaromonas sp. P1_G4 | reverse complement strand
GATTTGTATAGCAAGCACACCGACTCAGCCCACAAGTTATGGACGTACTTTTCCGCAGTGAGCCTCGCAGTGCTTGGGTACACGATTGGAAAAGATAAGGTGTCGTGGGCACCAGAAATGTTTCTCGTTATTGGAGGGAGCTATCTTGTGTTCTCCTTATCCAATCTTTGGGTACTCCAACTCACTCAGCGGGAGTGTGAGCAATTCGCAAAGCTCTTGAATTCTGTGGCTGGCGAGCAGGACGAACCAAAGCAGGGCATCACAGTTAAATCAGCGCCTGTCTGCGGGGTAATAGCGTTTCATCTCTTTGCGCAAGCCGCGGTTTTCGTCGCAATATATTTGACATGGGAAAATCAACCTAGTCCCAGCCCCGCGAAACCGCCGCTCTGTTGCGTACCGGCGCAGCCGGCAAGTGTCGGTGGCTAACCCCTCATTTCTGTGGTCTCTGAGGAATAAGCCGCGAAAGAAATCCGCCTCTGTTGGGCTGAGCACGTCAATCATCATGAAGACCCCATGGCTAAACTCCAATGATGAAATTCATCGTCAAACGCATCGTCATCTTGTTCACTGCTCTCCTGGCGGTACTGCTTGTTGCCGCCTGTGCACACCGCGGCTTTGTCGAGCACGGCCTATCGTTTCGGGTATATGAAACTCCGATTGACGATCTCAAAATTACTTATGGAAAAGTGGTGGTGCCGTTCTCGGGAGTTTCAGTGCCGGGCAGCGGAAGTCTTTGGAATGCACCAATGCCAATTCCAGAGCAGATGGTTGTGACCTGGATAGCAACGGGAAAGCCTCAAGAAGTGATCATTCCACTGAAGGGAAAGCTTTCGAGTAGTGACCAGATTGCAAATTGGCGATTGAGGTTCTACGGAGAGCGGATGGAGCTTTGGAGAGAAGACGACGATCCCAGCAGTAAGCACGCCCGCAAGCCGAGCGTCAAAGTCTATCCATAGCCCAGGTGTGTAGGGCACGCTTTTACTCTTAGGCTGACGCCTAGCTGTTGAATTCCGTCCAGATCTGACCCACTGGGGTGCGGATAAATACTTGGACTGGTTTATGTCGTAAATTCAATACTCTCTCGGTATTCGGCGGGGCTCAGAGAGCCAGGAGAGGTATTGATCCGCTTTCTTAACTGCCCAGGAGGGCGTATGGCTAACTCCAGAATGATGGAAACGCTACGCGCCGCTGTAAGAGTTGAGCAGCATGAAGAGCTCGAGCGCACGCGGCGTTGTATGGCGTTTATGCAAAAGATGGCGGCCTTTCAAAAGGGAGTTGGACCTGCGCCGACTCCCGAGGCATTTCAGCGGTGGTGCGAAGATGTTGAGCATCGCCTTGCGTTTCGCAGAATGAAGACCGGGATACCTGACCAGCTGGCTGAAGCCTGGGACGGCTCCCGATACTGACGGCTATGCCTCAGCTCGCAATCATTGCTGGCAGGTGTCTCTGCTGCGATGAAAATAACTGCGGATCTCGTCGGGTTCGCTGCCTACCGCATAGACCGCCACACGCAATTCATACTCTGTGCATTTCAACTCGGAGCACCACGACTCCACGACGCGCGGATTAGTCAGGCTGATGCGGTTGGTCGTGCTGTCTGCGTCAGGAAATTTTTGTGACATGATGTACCCCCTTCAAATGGGACATTTCATGGAGCCCTACTGAAGCGTGGCAGTGCGGACTTGTCGTAAGTAATTGGTGCAAAAAATCATGCCATATTGCACCGACCACGCTTTACCTGTGCACTTTCCTATATTTCGATGAATATCACATCCTTCAATTAGAGGAGATGTTTGCAGGAACACATGTCACGATATGTGACAAGGCCGATGCCATGAAACCGTTCCATGCGCTCATGCTGCTGTGGATTTTGGGTTTGCTGCTGCTCACGCCGGCGGCACGGATGCGCAGTGCTGGTCACTGGCACTGCCGCTGCGCCCAGGAAGGCGGCTGCCGCAGCGGCGCCGGTGGCCGCTCCCTCAGGACAGCACCGGCGAAGGATGGAAGGCTTTCCGGGCTACGGTTACGCTTTCAGGCGGTCACCGCTGTTTAGTGGGCTGGTCATCGCCTGCACGAATTCAACGCACATCATCCTGATGGGATGAACTTCGGCTTCGGTCACGCTGGCTTTGGCCATTGCCGCTTTCTCGATGTCTTCGTTTTCGAGTTCTACGAAGACGTTTTCACCGTCGTGGGTACGTAGATGAACGCGTAACTTGATTCCGGTGCTGGATAGCAGCATGTGATTCCTTTGTAATCGGGTTGACTGGATGTCGTGTCGGTGTGGAGGTGGCCGCCATAGCACGACGCCGGCCGTCCGTCTTTCGATGAATTCATTTCTGGCTGCCTGCCAGTCAACCCATCGGCGAATGGGCCAATCGGACCATTTCGCCACCGCTTGGTTGGCGGGCTCCTGGTCGTTGACAGGCTCAAGTCCGGGCGGAATTTGGCAATTGGGGGTGACGCCGTAGCTCAGCCGGCTCGTCTGGTGACGGCTTTCCACAAAGCCGCCTGCTTCCAGCATGTCCATGGCTTGCTGGACATCGTTGGGTTCATACGTGGGTTTCCAGTGAGGGTGAAGCGAGGCCAGCGTCCACCAGCCGCCGGTGGCGCGCAACCGCAACCACAGGGCACGTACATCGTGGGTGATAAGGTCGCCCATGATTGGTCGCGATCTCGCTCAGGCGCTCTGACGACGTTTACGGTTGGGAGTACGGAGGCCCATCCGTGAGGGCGTTGTTGGCGGTCAGCTCGTGTGCCAGTTTGCGCTGGGCCTGATTGCGCTGATGCGGCATGGTGACCGTGATCTTGCGCGTCTGCTGAAAGGCCAGCGCCCGGCTGGCGGGATTGAGGTAACGCGACGGCCAGAGATCCTCGGGCCTTTTGTCG
>NZ_JBFUCA010000513.1:0-2898 GCF_056405475.1 Polaromonas sp. P1_G4 | reverse complement strand
GAATGGGGCGGTCTGCATTTCATTCACCTGAGCGCCAGCACAGCTTTGCGCGCCTGTGCCAGCCGCTCTTCCAGATAGGCACCATAAAAGTCGACAGACGCCAGGCCGACCAGCCGTTCCGCCAGGTCTTGCCCGGCCGGGCCCAGAAACAGCACCGTGGGGGTGAAGCCGGCCTTCCATGCCGCAACCTGGGCGGCGGCCGTCGTCACCTGGCCGTCAAAGCCGGTCAGCGGTGTCGCGCGGTCGCTGATGTTGAGCTGCCAGGCGTGCAGGCTGCCATCGCGTTGCCCCGGCAACAGGTAGTTGCGCCGCACCAGTTCGCAGAAGGGGCAGCCGGGCAGGCTGACCAACAGCACCAGTGGTTCATTTTTGGCGAAGGCGATTCCAGCGGCCGCCGGCAAAGAGGCCGGCACAGGCAGGGCCGTGTCTTTGGCCAGCGCGAGCTGGGGCACGGCCAGCCCGGCTGCCAGCACGGCAGTGAACTGGCGGCGGCTCACCAGGGTCATTCAGCGCTTTCCAGCAAAATCTTCGTCAGCGCAGCCGGTTCGCTGATCATGGGGTCATGGCCGGTCTTGATCTCCACCACGCGCGAATTCGGCAGCCATGCACCGTCCCAGAACTTGGCGTCCTTCACGCGCAGCCGGCTCGGCTCAATCGTGGCCAGTGCCGGCTGCGTGCAGCTGACAAAGGTGCGCGGCACAGCGGCCACGCGCTTCACGTCAAAGTCCAGCGGTGCCTGGTAGGTATTGCCGGGGTGCGGCGTCTGTCGGCGCTTGACCCATTCACGGTCGGCATCGTGCAGGCCGAACACCTCCGGGTCGGGCGCCGGAAAGCTGAAGCTGGGTGAAGCTTGCGCCGCCGCCATGCGCTGCTGCTGCGTGGCGCTGGCCTRCGTGCTGCTCCAGCTCTCGCCGGGCTTGGGCACCACCGCATCCACATACACCAGGTGCTTGATGCGGTCGGGCATGCGGTCAGTGACGGCCGTGCCGATCATGCCGGCATAGGAATGCACCGCGAGCGTCACCTCGTGCAGCTCTTCCGCTTCGATCAGGTTGATCACGTCGTTGATGTGCGTGTCCAGGTTGATCGTGGGTGAGAGCAAATGGGCGCGCTCGCCCAGGCCGGTCAGTGTCGGCGTGAACACCTTGTGGTGGTCCAGCTGCAGTGCCTGCGCCACGCGCCGCCAGCACCAGCCGCCATGCCACGCGCCGTGCACCAGAACAAAATTGTGTTTCATCGAGTCACCTCTTTGTGGAAGGTTGCTGCATCAAATGGTTTTGCCACCCTTCAGTTCAGACAGCTTGGCGTCTGAATAGTTCAGCACGCCGCGCAGCACCTCTTCGGTGTGCTGGCCCAGCAGCGGCGGCGGCAGGTCGGTGCGCACCGGCGTCGCGCTCAGGCGCATCGGGCTGGAGACCAGCTTCAAGTCATCTTTCACCGGGTGCTGCCACTCGGTGACCATTTTGCGCGCCTCGATCTGCGGGTCGGCAAACACCTCAGCCAGGCTGTTGATGGCACCGCACGGCACCTTGGCCGCTTCCAGCGCGCCCAGCCAGTCGGCCTTGCTGCGCGTTTTCATCACCGCTTCCAGGATCGGCACCAGCTGGCCGCGGTTCAACACGCGGTCGCGGTTCTTGGCAAAGAGCGGGTTGGTGGCCAGCTCCGGAATGTTGGCCACCGCGCAGAACTTCGCATACTGCGAGTCATTGCCCACCGCGAGGATCAAGTGATCTTTGCTGCCATCCGCGGCCGGGGCCACTTCAAACACCTGGTAAGGCACGATGTTCTGGTGCGCATTGCCCGCACGGCCCGGCGCCTTGCCGCTGACCAGGTAGTTGGCGCCCAGGTTGGCCAACATCGCCACTTGCGTGTCCAGCAGTGCCATGTCCACCTGCTGGCCCTCACCGGTTTTCTCGGCATGGCGCAACRCAGCAAGAATCGCCACCGTCGCATACATCCCCGTCATCAAATCCGCCACCGCCACGCCCACCTTCTGCGGCCCGCCGCCCAGGTCGTCACGCTCACCCGTCACACTCATCAGACCGCCCATGCCCTGGATCGCGTAGTCATAGCCGGCACGGTCGGCATAAGGCCCCGTCTGGCCGAACCCGGTGACAGAGCAGTAAACCAGGCGCGGGTTGATCGCTTTCAGCGACGCATAGTCCAGCCCATAGCGCGCCATGTCGCCCACCTTGAAGTTCTCGACAAACACATCGCAATGCGCCGCCAGCTCACGCACCAGTGCCTGGCCTGCGGGTTGGGCAATGTCGCAGGTGACGGAGCGCTTGTTGCGATTCGTGCCCAGGTAATAAGCGGCTTCGGTATCCGCTCCCTGCGCATCCTTCAAAAACGGCGGCCCCCAGGTCCGCGTGTCGTCACCCGTGCCGGGCCGTTCAATCTTGATGACGTCGGCGCCGAGGTCGGCGAGTGTCTGGGTACACCAGGGGCCTGCGAGTACGCGGGAGAGGTCGAGGATGCGGATGCCGGATAGGGAGTTCATGGGGGCATTTTGCCCTCATGAAGGCTGCTAGCCATCGCGCCGCCATTTCCCAGGGAGCGCGGGAGGAAAACAGGCTGGTCGGTGTCCGTTCAGGACTTTGGCTGTTACTCCTTCTCCCTCTGGGAGAAGGTTGGGATGAGGGCTGTCGGCCAGCGTCGTACTGCAGCCTGAATCAATCGATATGTCTTGTATGGCAAAGACTTGCCTGACAGCTCCTCCGATTGGAGGATGACCTCAGCCGTGACTGACCAACCCGGAATGCATTGCCCGCGATGGGTGTTTTAGACATCTATCTAGAGGATGACAGGCAGTGGCAATCGACGTTTAATTATTGCGGCAACAGCACCACTGCAACGATGTTTACATAGGAGTTCACGATGACTGACGCGACCCAATCC
>NZ_JBFUCA010000512.1:0-2906 GCF_056405475.1 Polaromonas sp. P1_G4 | reverse complement strand
CAGAAGAAGAATCCGGTGACCGATGTCGAGCTGAAGGCTGAATACGACAAATTTGCCGAAGCCAATGGCGGCAAGGAGTACAAGGCCCGCCACATCCTGGTCGAAAAGGAAGCCGAGGCCAAAGAGATCATTGCCAGCCTGAAAAAGGGCGGCAAGTTCGATGACATCGCCAAGAAGAAGTCCAAGGATCCCGGATCCGGTGCCAAGGGCGGCGACCTGGACTGGGCCAACCCTTCCAGCTATGTGCCTGAATTCACCGAGGCACTGGTCAAGCTCAACAAGGGCCAGACCACCGATACCCCGGTGAAAACCCAGTTCGGTTACCACGTCATTCGTGTGGACGACATCCGCACGGCCCAGCTCCCGTCCTTCGAGGAAGTGAAGCCGCAGATCGCTCAGCAAATGCAGCAGCAAAAGCTGGCGGCGTTCCAGGAAGAACTGCGCAAAAAAGCCAAGGTCGAGTAAGCGGCACATCGCTGCGAGCGCCCTGCCCGCCTTGTCTTCCTGAAAAAGCAGCCTTTTGGCTGCTTTTTTCTTGAGGCTCACCGATCAGGACGGATTACGTGAATTGCCGGTTGACGAAGGTACTGGCGGCCGTTCCAATGGCTCACATTCCTCCAGAGGCTCGATGCGCAAGCGCCTTGCTTTTCCTCATCTCTTTCCCCACAGTCGAGGCGCACATGACCGAGCCCAATCCTCTTTCCGGCCCCAGTCTTCCCCAACCCGTGCAGGATGCCTTGCAACGCGGCAACCTGGTTGAAGCCATCCAGCTGATGCGCGCCGGCACCGGCCTGGGCCTGAAGGAAACCAAGGACGCGCTGGAAGCCTATATGCGCGGCGAGCCGCCGGTCACCGGCTTCGCGCCCAACGCCTTGCCCGCCGGCGCGCCCCTGCCCGCGCAGGTGCAAGAGGCGCTGGACCAAGGCAACAAAATAGAGGCGGTACGGCGCTTGCGAGGCCTGACGGGCATGGGGCTCAAGGAAGCCAAGGATGCGGTGGAAGCCGGGGGAATCGGACCGGGTACGGGCGCTGGCGAGGGATCTGGCCCGAGCGAAGGACAATCCCCGGGCCAGGTGAGCAACTCAAACGGCTTGTGGTGGTGGCTTGCCGCACTGGCCGTGCTGGCGCTGGCTGGTTTCGCGCTGCTGGGTTGTGTCTCTGCGCCGCCGGCTCCTGCCGCCGAACTGGCGCCGTCCGGCAAGCTCAGGGCTGCCATCAATTTCGGCAACCCCATACTGGCGGCTCGCATGCCGGACGGTTCACCGCGCGGCGTCTCGGTGGATCTGTCCAACGAACTCGGCAAGCGCCTGGGCGTACCGGTGCAGCTGGTGACCTTCACATCGGCCGGCAAGGTGGTCGAAGCGGTCAGGGATGTGCAGGTTGACATCGCCTTTGTCGCGATAGACCCGGTGCGCGGCGCAGACATGTTGCAGACGCCGCCCTACGTGATCATCGAGGGCGCGTACCTGGTGCGCATGGACTCGCCGATACAACGCAATGAAGAGGTGGACCAGGTGGCCAACCGCGTCGTGGTCGGCAACGGCAGTGCCTACGATCTCTATCTGACCCGTGAACTGAAAGCGGCCAGGCTGGTGAAGGCCCCCACCTCCCCGGCGGTGACCGATGTGATGGTCGCGCAGAACATCGAGGTGGCGGCCGGCGTCAAGCAGCAGTTGGAGGCTGACGCTAAACGCATAACGGGCGTGCGTTTGCTACCGGGGCGCTTCATGGTGATCAACCAGGCTATGGGCCTGCCCAAGGGGCGCGAGGCCGGTGCGCGCTACCTGGCGGCGTTTGTCGAAGAGATGAAGGCTTCGGGATTTGTGGCCACAGCGTTGGCGCGCCACGGCATTGAGGGCGCGGCAGTCGCCCCGCCCTCTACCCGCTAACGCCAAAGACTCATCCCACCCACTTGCGCGCGTTGTGCCAGAGGCTCATCCACGGGCTGCGTTCGCTGGCGCCGCCCGAAGTCCAGCTCTTCTGGATGTTGCGGAACACGCGCTCGGGATGCGGCATCATCGCCGTGAAGCGGCCGTCAGCCGTGGTCACGGCGGTGAGGCCGCCGGCGCTGCCGTTGGGGTTGGCCGGATAAGCTTCGGTCGGCTTGCCATCGTTGTCGGTAAAGCGCATAGCGGCAATCGCCTTGGAGGCATCGCCCCGGAAGGCGAAATTGGCATAGCCCTCGCCATGCGCGACGGCGATCGGCAGGCGGCTGCCGGCCATGCCCTGCAGGAAGATGCTGGGGGACTCCAGCACCTCGACCATGCTCAGGCGTGCTTCAAAGCGCTCGCTGCGGTTGGTGGTAAAGCGCGGCCAGGCCTCGGCGCCCGGGATGATGTCGGCCAGTTCGGCAAACATCTGGCAGCCGTTGCACACGCCCAAACCAAAGGTGTCCTGGCGCGCAAAGAACGCCTTGAACTCTTCGGACAGCACCGGGTTGAAGGTGACTGAGCGCGCCCAGCCGATGCCAGCCCCCAGCGTGTCGCCATAGCTGAAGCCGCCGCAGGCCACGATGCCCTTGAAGTCGGCCAGCCTGGCGCGACCGGTTTGAAGGTCAGTCATATGCACGTCGCAGGCTTCAAAGCCGGCTTCGGTGAAGACGTAAGCCATTTCCACATGCGAATTGACGCCCTGCTCGCGCAGCACCGCCACGCGTGGCCGCGCCGACAGGTTGAGCGCGGGCGCCGACAGCACTTTGACTGGATCAAACGTCAGTTGCACATGCAGGCCCGGGTCGGCGGGGTTGCCGGTGGTCGCGTGTTCAGTATTGGCGCAATCGGGGTTGTCGCGCTGCTGGCAAATCTTCCAGCTGATCGAATCCCAGACCTGGTGCAAGTCTTGCAGCTTGGCCGAGAACACGGCCTTGGTGTCGCGCCAGACCTGGATCTCGCGCCAGACCTGGATCT
>NZ_JBFUCA010000511.1:0-2922 GCF_056405475.1 Polaromonas sp. P1_G4 | reverse complement strand
CAAGGGCGCCTGAAGCCGCATGGCGTCGCATGAAACCCATCGTGCCATCGACGCCGTATGGCGCATCGAATCGGCCAAGGTCATCGCCAAGGTTGCGCGCATGGTGCAGGAGGTGGGCCTGGCCGAAGAGATCGCGCAGGACGCGCTGGTCACGGCGCTGGAGCGCTGGCCGAAGATCGGCGTGCCGGACAACCCGGGCGCCTGGCTTATGGCCGTCGCCAAGCACCGGGCCATCGACTACCTGCGGCGGCGCAAGCTGCTGGCGCTCAAGCATGAAGAGCTGGGCCATGAACTCGAGCTGGAGCAGGAAATGGCTTTCGCCGATGTAGACGATCCCGGCTCTGGCGACGACGGCGCCGACGACTACGGCGACGATCTGCTGCGCCTGATCTTCACCGCTTGCCACCCGGTGCTGTCCACCGAGGCGCGCATTGCGCTCACGCTGCGGCTGCTGGGCGGCCTGAGCACCGACGAGATCGCGCGCGCCTTCCTGGTGCCTGAGCCCACGGTGGCCCAGCGCATCGTGCGTGCCAAGCGCACCCTGGCCGAGGCGCGCGTGCCTTTTGAAGTGCCTGGCCCTGAAGAGCGCGGCGCCCGGCTGGCTTCGGTGCTGGAAGTTATTTACCTGATCTTCAATGAAGGCTACTCAGCCACTTCGGGCGGCGACTGGATGCGGCCCGCGCTGTGCGACCAGGCCTTGCGACTGGGGCGCGTGCTGGCCGAACTCGCGACGCAGGAGCCTGAGGTTCACGGCCTGGTGGCGCTGATGGAAATCCAGGCCTCGCGCGCCAGGGCGCGCACCGGGCCTTCGGGTGAGCCCATCTTGCTGCTGGAGCAAAACCGGGCAAGCTGGGACCACATCCTGATWCGCCGCGGCCTTGCGGCGCTGGCGCGTGCCGAGGCGCTGGGCGGTGCGCTGGGGCCGTATGCGCTGCAGGCCGCGATTGCCGCGTGCCATGCGCGTGCGCCCACGGGCGCCGACACCGACTGGCATCGCATCGCCGCGCTTTACGATGCGCTGGCGCAGCTCATGCCGTCACCGGTGGTGGAACTCAACCGCGCCGTCGCGCTGGCGATGGCTTTCGGCCCGGCGACGGGGCTGGAGGTGGCCGATGCGCTGCTGGCCGAACCCTTGATGAAAAACTACCATCTGCTGCCCAGCGTACGCGCCGACTTTTTGTTCAAGCTCGGCCGGCTCGAAGAAGCCCATGCGGAGTTCGAGCGCGCCGCGTCGCTCACCCGCAACCTGCGCGAGCGCGAACTGTTGCTGGCGCGCGCCGCAGCCTGCGCGCCGGGCTCCACACCGCGCCTTTCCTGACGCGTGTTTACGGTGCCGGCCTGCGGCCGCCCAGCATGCAGGCGATGGCCGCCAGCTGCAACAGCACGGTCGCGCCGAAGTAAAGGACTGTGCCCGCACCGAGGTGCGCCGGACTCCCGCCGGCTGTGACCAGCAGCAGGCCAAACGTGGCCGGCGCCAGCGCCCACAGACCCTGCGACATGGCCACGATCAACGCGATCACCCGCGGAACATCGCCCTTGACGAACTCCACCTGTGCCACCAGCGGCGGCAGCGAAGTGGTGTTGCCGATACCGACGCCGAACAGCACCACGCCGGCAAGAATCAGCACGGTCTGGTGTTCCGCCGCACAAGCCAGCAGCAGTGAGCCGGTGATCTGCACCGCGTAGCTCACGCTGGCGACCAGTCGCCGGTCGGCATCCACCGGCATGCATTTGGCGACGATGGTGCGGCCGCCGATGGCGCAAGCGGTGGCCAGCGCCATCGCCAGGCCCGCGCCTTGGGTGCTGAGCGCTGACACCAGCAGCGAATACAAATGCGTGATCAAGCCGGCCTGGGCAAACATGCTCAGCGCCATCGCCGCGGCCAGCGTACGAAAGCTGCGGTCTCGCCACAGCAGGCGGCCCGGCAAGGGTTTGGCATGCGCAGAGGTGACGGTGCGCGAGGGTGTGCCCGGTGCATCACCGTCAGGCTGCTGGCCCATGCGCTCCGGCGTTTGCGTGATGACGTAAAAACACAGGCAGACCACCACGGTCAGCATGGCCGCGCCCACCAGCAAGGTGGCGGCGGTAAAACCCAACGCGGCGATCAGCGCGCCCCATAGCGGTGAGAAAATCACACCGCCCAGGCTGGCGCCGTTGTAGGCCTTGGCCAGTGCCAGGGGCCGGCCGCGCATAAACCAGGGCGAGATGATGGCGTTGATCCCCGCCGCGCCCATGGTGACCCAGCCGCCGCCCGTCAGCATGGCAGCCGCAAACAGTTGCCAGGGCTGTGCAGCCAGCGCCCAGCCCAGAAGTCCCAGTGCCAGCGCGGCGGCGCCCGCAGCGGTAGTGGCGGCGACCCCCAGCCGGGCGTGGATGCGCGGCAGGCAGGCCACCACGCCCGCGCCGAATAAAAAGTGAAAGGTCACGGCGCTTGATACCAGTGGCAACGCCCAGCCGGTGCGGGCGATCACCGCATGCAGAAAAATCGCCGGGCTGTAAAAGCCAATACCCCAGCCGAAGATGGCCAGTACAAAGGCGGCGCGCACAACGGTGGCGCCGTAAAAGGCGCGTGGCACCGGCGGCTGGAGGGCGGAGGTCGTTGGCAATTCCATGGAGTTCTCCGTGTGAGAAGGCAGCGACTGCTGCATGGCCTCCATGGTGCGGCGAAGAGGGTGCGCGATGCTTCGCCCCGGAGCGAAGCATGGGGTTTGCGATGCTGCTAAGGTTGGTATCCAGAAGGTCTTAAACCATGATGAATACCAACCAAATCGCGCACATCGCCTCGTTGGTCGGCGAGCCGGCCCGCACCGCCATGCTGATGGAGCTGCTGGACGGCCGATCGCTCACCGCCCACGAACTGGCCGGCGTTGGCAACGTGTCGCCGCAAACCGCCAGCCGCCACCTGGCCCTGATGGTCGAAGG
>NZ_JBFUCA010000510.1:0-2924 GCF_056405475.1 Polaromonas sp. P1_G4 | reverse complement strand
ATGCAAACAGCGCACCGGCGATGCCGGCGTAAGCCGCGCCAATGGCAAAACTCAGCAGCGTGTAGTTGCGGATGTCCACCCCCAGGCTCTCGGCCCGTATCGGGTTGTCGCGCAAGGCCGTGAAAGCCTTGCCCCAGGGTGAGCGCAGCAACCCCCACAGCAGGCCCGAAAGGATGACCGTCACGGCCAGTACAAAGTAGTAGTAAGGCAGGTTGCCTTCGAGCGAATACCCGAAGAGGGACGGCCGTGCAATGTTGTTGATGCCAAAGGTGCCTCCGGTGAGCCACTCTTCATTGCGCATGACCAGCCAGATGGCGGTGTTAAAACCCAGCGTTGCGAATGCCAGGTAAATGGCTTGCACGCGCAGCGCCGGGAAACCCAGGATCAGCCCGACGGCAAAACAGATCAGTGCGGCAGCCGGCAAACCAAGCCAGAAGCTGACACCCGCCTTCATCAGGATGGCGACGGTGTAGGCGCCAATACCGAAGAAGGCCGCGTGGMCCAGCGATTTCTGGCCCGCGTAGCCAATGGTCAGGTTCAGTCCCATGGTGGCAATGATAAAAACCAGCCAGTAGGTCAGCAGGTAGATGCCGTAGCTCTTCAGGAACTGCGGCACCGCCAGTACCAGCAAAGCGGCCAGAACCGTCAATACCAGGGCAAATTTGTTGTTGGCGAGCTTCATACCTTGCGCTCCTCTTTTTTACCCAGCAGGCCTTGTGGCTTGAAGAGAATCACCACCATGAAAATAACCAGCGCCACGGCGTCCTTGTAGGCCGGAGAAATATAGGCAGCGGCCAGGTTCTCGCACACCCCCACAATCAGCCCGCCCAGCAAGGCGCCGCGCGAGTTGTTGAAACCGCCGATGATGGCGGCAAAAAAAGCCTTGGTACCCAGGCCTTCGCCCATGTCGAACTTGGCGAGGTAAGTGGGCGTAACGAGCAGGGCCGCCGCCACCGCCAGCACGGCATTGATGGCGAAGGTGTAGAAAATCATGCGCGGCACATTGATGCCCAGTACCGAAGCGCTTTCGGTGTTTTGTGCCACGGCCTGCATGGCACGGCCCGTGACGGTTTTGGCCAGGAAAGCCTGTGTCGCCATCACGATGATCAGGGCCAGCGCAAAAGTGCCGATGTCCTGAAGCGTTATCGTGACGCCGGCGATGTTGAACAGCTTGTCGGCAAAGAGACTCGGAAAAGGATGGGCTTCGGCGCTGTAGCCGGCGCGCACGCCATTGCGCAGGGCAATGGAAAGCCCGATGGTCGCCACGACGATGGGCATCATGCCGTACTTGAAGAGCGGATCCACCACCCCCCGCTTGAAGACCCAGCCCAGCAGCAACACGGCCAGCAGCACCGCCAGCACAAAGCTCACCAGCATGGGTGCGCCCAGCGAAATGAAGGCCAGCATCATGAAGGCCGGCAGCATGACAAATTCACCCTGCGCAAAGTTGATCGTTCCCGAGGCCTGCCACAGCAAGGTAAAGCCCAGGGCCGCCAGCGCATAAATGCTGCCGGTGGCCAGGCCCGAGAAAAAGAGTTGGAGAAAGTCTGTCATGGGAAGGTCCGATGGAGAAAGTCGGTTGTATTCAGCGGAGTTCTCAATGGGAAGGGCTTGCGCCCTGCCCCATGAGCGGCCGGCCCCGCATGGCCGGCCGAGGTTGCAGTTACTCAGTTACTTCTTCGCGGCTGGCTTGGCCGCAGCAGCAGGTGCCAAAGGAAGGGTCTTGCTCACGTCCCGGGTGGCCAGGCCAAGCGGGGGAACCATGTCAATGACTTCCTGCTTGCCGTTTTTGACTTCCACCATGAAGCTCATGCGGTCGAGGTCGCCCTTGTTGTCGAACTCGGTGTACATCAGCGCGCCGGGATATTTGTCGGTGTTGACCTTCAAGCCCTTCATGGCCGCAGCCACGGCCTTGCGGTCCAGCTTGCCGGCTTTTTCGATGGCGGCCTTGAGCACGTAGACACCGGAGTAGCCCTTCATGCCGTTGTGATCGGAGATGTACTTGTAGTCCTTCTCAAACTTCGCTTTGAAAGCGCGGATGGCGGGCACCGGCGCATCCACCGTCAAGCCCACGTGGGCAATCGCGCCGTTGGCAGCCTCACCGGCCAGCTCAATGACTTTCTGGCCTGTCAGGGTGGTTTCGCCGATGATGGGCTTGTTCCAGCCCTGCTTGCGCAGCTCGCGCAGCAAGCGTGCCGACTCTTCTTCGTTCGAATAGGCGAACACGCCGTCTGCATTGCTTTGCTTGGCACGCAGCACCGCGGCGGAGAAGTCGACCTGGCCCGGTTCGGTGGAGATCTCGCTCAGGATTTTGGTCGGCGAATTGGCGAGGGCTTTTCTGATCGAGTCCATGCCGCCCTTGCCGAAATCGTTGTTCACATAAATGACGGCAATGCTTTTGAGTTTGGCCTGGTCACTGATGTAGCGTGCCACCTTGGGCATGGCAGTGGCTTGCGTGAAACTGGTGCGAAACACGTAAGGGTTGCCCTGCTCGGTGATGCTGGCTGCCTCGCCCCCGGTGAAGTTGGGCACCTCGGCGCGCCGTGATTCGGCCATRCTGACCATGATGGAGCCGGAGAACACCGGACCAAAGATGGCAAACGCGTCGTCATCGATGRCCTTTTGCGTCAGCCCCTTGGCCACGCCCRCATTGCTTTGCGTATCAGCGGTGGTTGTCTGGATTTTCTTCCCCAGGATGCCGCCGTTGGCATTGATTTCCCTGACGGCCAGCTCCACGCCGTTCTTGAAGTTGGTGCCTGCCGTGGCGCCGCCGCCGGACAGCTCGACAATGTTGGCGATCTTGATGACGTCTTGCGCAAAACCAGCGCTGGCACTTACTGCAAGCGCGCAAGCAGCTATCAATTTGAGAGCGAATCGTTTTTTCATGGTTGTCTCCTCTGGGGGGTTAAAAAATCAAGGTGATG
>NZ_JBFUCA010000509.1:0-2927 GCF_056405475.1 Polaromonas sp. P1_G4 | reverse complement strand
CACCCGCATACATCAGCAGCGTAGGCGTGCGCCATTGGGCGGCGGCCGCCACCGTCGCGGGACCCGCTGTTGCGATGAATTTGCCCAGGCGTGGCGAGATTCTGTCGTGCACCAGCCGGTCGGTGAAGTATTTTTTGACCACCTCTTCATCGTGCGAGATGTAGCGCGCGTCCAGGCCGTTGCCTACACACAGGTCGGGTGCCAGCCTCGGCATAAAGGCCAGCAGCAGCTTTTGCAAGGCGTTGAGCCCCGGATCCAGCGCGGGAGAAGACATCACGAGGCCATCCACGGGGCGAATGCCCAGCGCGACAAACCGGCTCACCACCAGACCGCCCATGCTGTGGCCAAGCAGAACCAGGGGAAGATGCGCAGGCGGCTGCGGGCTTCGTCCGTCCGCGTTGACCTCCTCCAGAAGGCGCACGCAACGCAGGCGCGTGTCGTCGACTATTTCGGCCAGGTCGTCCAGCAGTGCAGTCTCATTGGGCAGCACACCACGGAACCCGCCCGATTCGCCATGGCCGCGCTGGTCGTAGGCACGCACGGCAAAACCCCAGTCGAGCAATTGGCTGGCGACATGGTCGTAGCGGCTGGCGTGCTCGCCCAAGCCATGGACCAGCAGCACCATGGCGCGCGGCGGCAACGCATGTTGACCCATTTCGATGGCCAAAGCATCCAGTGGCCACTCATAGAGAGCCAGGTTCTCGCCGTCGCGGGCGGTGAAAGGCGCTAGGACGGTGGAATGCATGCGGCAGCAAAAGCCTGGCTTGAAACAAGCGCTGCCGGCAAACCGCGGCGCAAAGAAGGGTAGCTCACCCGCATCAACCGGGAACGCGGGCCATCACATGCGCGACCGCGGCGGTCAGCTTCTTGGCGTAAGGCACGTTCAGGAACTCGTTGGGGCCGTGCGCATTGCTCTTGGGGCCGAGCACACCGCAAACCATCATCTGCGCCTTGGGGAAGCCCTTGCTCAGCATGTTCATCAGCGGAATGGTTCCGCCCTGGCCTATGGTGCCGCAGGGCGCGCCGAAGAAGCTTTGCGACGCATCGTTGAGCGCGTTCTCAAACCAGGGTACGGTGCTGGGCGCGTTCCAGCCGGTGGCGCCGCCGTTGCTTTCAAACGTGACTTTGGCCTGGTAAGGCGCATTGTCTTCCAGCAGTGTCTTGAGTTCCTGCACCGCCGCGCCAGCGTCGATCAGCGGCGGAAAACGCAGCGAGAGCTTGAAGGCGGTGTAGGGGCGCAGCACATTGCCCGCATCCTTGAGGGCTGGAAAACCTTCGGCACCCGTCACGCTCAGCGTCGGGCGCCAGGTGCGGTTGAGCAGGGCTTCCACCGGGTCAGTCGTGGTGGGCAAGGCAAATGCGCTGGAGCCTTCGCAGTCGTAGTGCGCCCACGGAAAACGCTTGTAGATTTCCTCGCCGAGGATTTTGGCCGTGGCCTGCGCCTGCGCCAGCCGGTCAGCCGGAACCTCACAGTGAAAGCTTTGCGGTAGCAGGCGACCGGTCTTGCTGTCTTCCAGGCGGTCCAGCACCTGGCGCRTGATGCGAAAGCTCGACGGCACCAGGCCGCTGGCGTCGCCGGAGTGCACGCCTTCGGTGAGGATTTCCACCTTGAGCACGCCCGCCGCGTTGCCGCGCAGGCTGGTGGTCAGCCACAGCTGGTCGTAGTTGCCCGCGCCGGAATCCAGGCACACCACCAGCGCGACGTCGCCCAGGCGCTCACGCAACGCATTGACGTAAGGCAGCAAATCATAGGAGCCGCTTTCCTCGCAGGTTTCGATCAGGCCAACGATGCGCGGGTGCGGCACGTTCTGCGCTTTGAGCGCCTGCACCGCGGCAATGCTGGCGTAGACCGCATACCCATCGTCGGCGGCGCCACGGCCATAAAGCTTTCCGTCTTCGTACTTGGCCATCCAGGGGCTCAAATCATTGCGCCAACCGGTGAATTCGGGCTGCTTGTCGAGGTGGCCGTACATCAACACGGTTTGCGTCGAATCGGCGCGCGTGGCCGGGATCTCAAAGAACAGCACCGGGGTGCGGCCTTCGAGGCGCACGATCTCCAGCTTGAGGCCTTCGACCTTCTGCGCCTCGACCCAGGCCGCCGCATTGCGCATGACGGTGTCGATGAAGCCGTGCTGCGCCCAGTCGCTGTCAAACGTGGGGGACTTGGCTGGGATGGAGATGTAGTCGGTGATCTGTTTGACGATGTCGCCGTCCCATTGGGCCGTGACCTGGGACAGGGCCTGGGCGGCGTTAAGGATGCTGGCGGGGATTTCGCGGTGCAGTGGGGCGTTCATTGGAAAGGCTCCGGGAACAAGGATATCGGCTTTTAGGGCAGCATTTTGCTACGGCACCTGCTACTGTACGCTTCCGACACAGACCGCGCCACCGGCCACGGGAAGACCCGCAATTGGAGAATTCAACCTACAGCGCATCGCGGGCGGCGTGGACAAAGATAACTCCTCCAATTGGACGAGAAAGCAGACAAGTACGCCACGGAGCCGCCATGACACCAGCAAGCCGCGCACACACGCCATCTTCCGCCGCCACGCCAGCCACGGTAGCCGATTCCCGCATCCGCGCTGGCGTGGGCGGCTGGACCTTTGAGCCCTGGCGCGACAACTTTTTCCCAGCCGGCCTGGCGCACAGCCGCGAACTCGAATACGCAAGCCGCCGGCTGAGCGCCATCGAGGTCAACGGCACCTACTACGGCACGCTGAAGCCGGCCAGCTTCAGGAAGTGGCACGACGAGACGCCGGACAACTTCATGTTTTCCCTCAAGGCCTCGCGCTACGCGACCAACCGCCGCGTGCTGGCCGAGGCGGGCGAGTCCATCCAGCGCTTCACTGAAAGCGGCATCAGCGAACTGGGCGACAAGCTGGGCCCCATCGTCTGGCAATTCATGCCCGGCAAGGTGTTTGAGGCAGGGG
>NZ_JBFUCA010000508.1:0-2939 GCF_056405475.1 Polaromonas sp. P1_G4 | reverse complement strand
CAATGCGTTTGATGGCCAGGCCGCAGTTGTGGGCGATGTCCGTAGCCTTCGACGCCCAGGGCGAAACGGTGCCAAAGCGCGGCGAGACAATAAAGGTCAGTGCATCATCGGTTTTTCCAGCGCCTGCAATGCAAGGGTCGCCATAGGTAAGCAGTGCTGCGAGCTGGCCCTTGACGGTGTCTGAAGGCGGCGCCTCCGTGGCAACCAGATGCACAAACCGGGCGCTGATGCCCACGATCTTGTCGTGGACGGCTTGCAGGCGGGGAAGGAGTTGCTGGACGCGGAAATCGCTGAGGGCGCTGATCCCGTGGGGTTCGCCCTCAAAAGTCGTCAGGTGCAGGGTCACGGTAGCGGTGGCCTTGTAATGGGAGGTGGGCAGCGCATGGCTGTTGGGTTTAACGGGCTAGCGTTAACCCGTAATTTTATCAGCGACTGAAGGCCTTCCCCGGTTTGCTGCCGGTGCGCCCGGGCACTTTTGCGATCCGTTCGGGCCACATTCGGGCCAAAGCCAAAGCCCCTTGGTCCCATGCTGAAAATGCATGTGCCCGGGAGCGGTGGGATAATCGGGGCCATGAGTATTACTTACAAAGATGCCGCAGGAATTGAAGGCATGCGCCTGGCAGGGAGGCTTGCTTCCGAGGTGCTGGACTACCTCACCCCCTTCGTGAAGCCGGGTGTCACCACCAWTGAAATAGACCGGCTGGCCCATGACTACATGACCCAGGTTCAAGGCACCATTCCGGCCACGCTGGGCTATGGCCCTCCCGGCTATGTGCCATATCCCAAGTCGCTGTGCACTTCCATCAACCACCAGGTCTGCCATGGCATTCCCAACGACAAACCGTTGAAAAAAGGCGACATTGTCAATATTGACGTGACCGTCATCACCAAGGACGGCTGGCACGGCGACAACAGCCGCATGTACCTGGTTGGCGAAGCTTCCATTGCGGCCAAGCGGCTCTGCCATGTGACCTATGAAGCCATGTGGCAGGGCATCATGCGCGTCAAGCCTGGGGTCAGGCTGGGCGACATCGGCTTTGCGATCCAGACTTTTGCCGAAAAACAGGGGTTTTCCGTAGTTCGCGAGTTTTGCGGCCATGGAATTGGCCAGAAATTCCACGAAGAACCGCAAGTGCTGCACTACGGCCGCCCCGGCACGCTCGAAGAGCTCACACCGGGCATGACCTTCACCATCGAACCCATGATCAATGCCGGCAAGCGTGACATCAAGGACGGCCCCGAGAAAGACGGCTGGAGCATCGTGACGCGCGACCATTCCTTGTCCGCCCAGTGGGAACACACCATTTTGGTGACTGAAACCGGCTATGAGGTACTTACCCTGTCCGCCGGCAGCCCGCCGATCCCGGCGTTTGTCCCGCAAAGCAGCCCTGCCCAAGCCGCTGTCAGTGCCTGAGCCAGGCGCACAGTGGCGCCCCGCGCACTCTCCGACCCTGCGAGCTCCGCGATGATCGAGCTGGCCCCGGTCCGCGAGCAATACAAAGCGGGGAAAGCCGCCCTCCTCGCCACGCTGGCCGCCAGTGGCGCCTCGTCCCGCGGCATCCACAGCCTGCTGCAAAAATTCGCCCGGCATGCCGATGCGACCCTGCAGCTGCTCTGGCAGCGTGCCGGCTTTCCGGTTTCCGCCTGCCTGGTGGCCGCAGGAGGCTTTGGCCGCGGCGAGCTGTTTCCCCATTCGGATGTAGACGTGCTGCTGCTGCTGTCGGACAACGCCAACATCGACGGCGACCCGGCCCTCAAGGCCAAGGTAGAGAGCTTCATCGGCGCCTGCTGGGATGTGGGCCTGGAAATTGGCTCCAGCGTGCGGACGATTTCCGGTTGTGTCGAAGAAGCGGCCAAAGACGTCACGGTGCAAACCTCGCTGCTCGAAGCCCGCCTGGTCGCCGGATCCAAAAAGAATTTTCTGCAGCTGCAAAACCGGCTGGCCGTCGTGTTGGACCCGCAGGCTTTTTACGTGGCCAAGACGCTGGAGCTGCGCCAGCGCCACA
This sequence comes from Polaromonas sp. P1_G4, assembly GCF_056405475.1. Taxonomy (NCBI): domain Bacteria; kingdom Pseudomonadati; phylum Pseudomonadota; class Betaproteobacteria; order Burkholderiales; family Comamonadaceae; genus Polaromonas; species Polaromonas sp. P1_G4. The sequence continues at coordinate 933 of NZ_JBFUCA010000508.1, read as the reverse complement.
ACAAGTTCGAAAATACCCCCTACTCGCTCGAGCCCAACTGCAAGGAATCCCCGGGTGGATTGCGAGACCTGCAGGTGATTTTGTGGGTGGCACGGGCCGCCGGCCTGGGCAAATCCTGGGACGACCTGGCCCGCAACGGCCTGGCTACGGCCTTTGAAGTGCGGCAGATCAAGGCCAATGAAGCCTTGCTGAGCTTGATACGCGCGCGCCTGCACCTGATTGCCGGCCGGCGTGAAGACCGCCTGGTGTTTGACCTGCAGACCGCCGTGGCCGAGTCCTTCGGCTATTCCGCCGAAGCCGACGACGGCAGCAAGGTGCCGCGCCGCGCCAGCGAGGCGGTGATGAAGCGCTACTACTGGGCCGCCAAGGCCGTGACCCAGCTCAACCAGATCCTGTTGCTCAATATCGAAGAACGGCTCAACCCCAACACCTACCCGCTGCGGCCCATCAACGAGCGCTTTTACGACAAGGCCGGCATGCTGGAGGTGGTCAGCGACGACCTGTATGCGCGTGAACCGCACGCCATCCTGGAAACCTTTTTGGTATTCGAGACAACCGTGGGCATCAAGGGCCTGTCGGCGCGCACCCTGCGCGCGCTCTACAACGCCCGCGGACTGATGAACAGCAAGTTCCGCAGCGACCCGGTCAACCGCGACACCTTCCGGCGCATCCTTCAGCAGCCCGAGGGCATCACCCACGCCATGCGGCTGATGAACCAGACATCGGTGCTGGGCCGCTACCTCTGGATCTTCCGCAAGATCGTCGGACAGATGCAGCACGACCTGTTCCATGTTTACAYGGTGGACCAGCACATCCTGATGGTTCTGCGCAACGTGCGGCGTTTTTTCATGGCCGAGCACTCGCACGAGTACCCGATGTGCTCGCAGCTCGCGGCCGGCTGGGACAAGCCCTGGATTCTTTATATCGCCGCGC
>NZ_JBFUCA010000507.1:0-2964 GCF_056405475.1 Polaromonas sp. P1_G4 | reverse complement strand
TTGCTATGTTTTTAATAGCTGCTTGCGCTTATCCCTAAAGGGTTTCATCCGTTTTTTCCGAAAGCTCTCAGCGCGGATTTTATTCGCCTGTCTTGCCCAGCTGTGGGATCGCAGCCCCGGGCTCCAGCGACAGCAACCCGGAGCGCGTGTAGATGCCCAGCTTGTCGCGGGTATCGACGATGTCCAGGTTGCGCATAGTCAGCTGGCCGATGCGGTCTGCCGGCGAGAAAGGCGCGTCTTCCACCTTTTCCATGCTCAGGCGTTCGGGCTTGTAGGTCAGGTTGGCCGAGACGGTGTTGAGGATGGAGTAATCGTTGCCGCGGCGCAGTTCGACCGTGACCTCGCCGGTGATGGCGCTGGCCACCCAGCGCTGGGCGGTTTCGCGCAGCATGATGGCCTGCGGGTCGAACCAGCGGCCCTGGTACAGCAGGCGGCCGAGCTTGCGGCCGTTGTCGCGGTATTGTTCGATGGTGTCTTCGTTGTGGATGCCGGTGACCAGGCGCTCATAGGCGATGAACAGCAGCGCGAGGCCGGGGGCTTCGTAGATGCCGCGGCTCTTGGCTTCGATGATTCGGTTTTCGATCTGGTCGCTCATGCCCAGGCCGTGGCGGCCGCCGATGCGGTTGGCTTCCAGGATCAGCTCGACCATGCTGCTGAAGGTCTTGCCGTTCAGCGCTACGGGCCGGCCCTCTTCAAAGCGCACGGTCACTTCTTCGCGCTTGACTTCGACTTCGTCCTTCCAGAAGGCCACGCCCATGATGGGGTTGACGATCTTCATGCCGGTGGCGAGCTCTTCCAGGTCTTTGGCTTCGTGCGTGGCGCCCAGCATGTTGGAGTCGGTCGAGTAGGCTTTTTCGGCCGACATCTTGTAGCCGAAGCCGGCCTTGGTCATGAAGGCCGACATCTCGGCGCGGCCGCCCAGCTCGTCAATGAAGAGCTGGTCCAGCCAGGGTTTGTAGATCTTCAGGCCCGGGTTGGTCAGCAGGCCGTAGCGGTAAAAGCGCTCGATGTCGTTGCCTTTGAAAGTGCTGCCGTCGCCCCAGATGTTGACGTCGTCTTCCTTCATCGCCGACACCAGCATGGTGCCGGTCACGGCACGGCCCAGCGGCGTGGTGTTGAAGTAGGTCACGCCCGCAGTGGTGATATGGAAGGCGCCGCTTTGCAGCGCGGCGATGCCTTCGGCGGCCAGCTGGGCACGGCAGTCGATCAGGCGGGCTTTTTCAGCGCCGTACTGCATCGCCTTGCGCGGGATTTCGTCGTAGTCGGGCTCGTCGGGCTGGCCGAGGTTGGCGGTATAGGCGTAAGGGATCGCGCCCTTGAGCTTCATCCAGTGCAGTGCGGCGCTGGTGTCGAGGCCGCCCGAAAAGGCGATGCCGACTTTCTGGCCGGCGGGAAGGTTCTGGAGGATGGTGGCCATGAAATGGGTTCCTGGGGATGAATGCGTAGACGTGATGTAAGGGTCAGCCGAAATAGCAGATGTAGTGATAGGCGGCTTCGCCGGCAGCGACGCGGATTTCGAACGTGGCGTTGCCCGGCACGCTGAATTTTTCGCCGGCTGAAGACCTGACCCAGCTGTCGCTGCCGGCCAGCTTGTATTCACAGGCACCGGCCACGCATTCCATGATCTCGGGCGCGCCGGTATTAAAGGTCAGGGTGGCCGGAAGGATTACGCCGACCGATTTTTTGGTGCCGTCGGCCAGCGTGATGCCGTGGCTCACGCATTTGCCGTCAAAGTAGACGTTGGCCTTGGTGGTCACGCTGATGTTGTCGATTTTTTCGGTAGGCATGGGAAGGTGCTGAAAAGAGACTGAAAGAGACTGAAGAGGCGGGAAGAGACAGAAAAAGACGAAAGGGGCTGTTCCGGGCTGCGGGAAAGCACCGCGTGGCGCCCAAACCGTTGATTTTAGGTCACCCGGAGCCCTTCGCCGGGCCCGCAGTGAATCCGGTTGGCCCTTTGTGGCGTATCCCCAATGCCAGCCGCCTGCCGGTGTTTCCCAATAGCCACCAATACCTGACAATGTTCTTCATGAAGCCAGAAAGCCCGGACAGACAATTGATCGCGCTGATTGACCGCGTGGCCCAGGCCGATGAGTCGGCCCTGCGGGAGCTGTATGAGCTGACTTCGTCCAAGCTCTACGGTGTCGCGATTCGTGTGGTGACCAACCGTGAATGGGCTGAGGACGTGTTGCAGGAGGCCTTCTTCAACATCTGGCGCATCGCAGGCGACTACAAGGCGACCCTGTCACCGCCCATGGCCTGGATGGCGCTGGTGGTGCGCAGCCGCGGCCTGGATTTTTTGCGGCGCCGGGCTTCGGACCGGGCCGACCTGATGCAGGAACTCGACGATGTGATTTCCGACACGGTGGCCGGCGATTCGCCCAACCCGATGGACACGACCCAGGCCAGCGAACAGGCCTGGGCTTTGCACCAGTGCCTGGGCCAGCTGGAGCACAAGCAACGTGAAGTGGTGAGCCTGGCGTATTTGCGGGATTTGAGCCATGGCGAGCTGGCTGAGCAGCTGAAGCTGCCCTTGGGTACGGTCAAAACATGGATCCGGCGCGGACTTGAGCAGCTTCGCGGCTGCATGGCGAGGTTTGCCTGATGAATTTACAAAGTAATCCCGCCCTGATGGAGCAACTCGCGGCCAGCTATGCGCTGGGCACTTTGCGCGGCGGTGCGCGTCGTCGGTTTGAGACGTTGGCACGCGACAACGCCACTTTGCGCGCGGCGGCGCTGGTCTGGCAAAGCCGCCTGTCGTCGGTGGCCGAATTGCAGCCGCAAGAGGCGCCTAGCCCGGTGGTTTGGAAACGCATTGAAAACCTGGTGCGGGCCGACAAGGAGGCGCGCGCCATGCAGGCGGCGCGGGTCGCTCCGGGTGTCATGGGTTGGTGGTCCAGCCTGGGCCTGTGGCGCGGCGGGGCTGTGGCGGGCGCACTCGCGACTGCGGCGGCGGTTGTCGTGTGG
>NZ_JBFUCA010000506.1:0-2966 GCF_056405475.1 Polaromonas sp. P1_G4 | reverse complement strand
CCACCGATCCGCTGGTGCACCAGTTCGTCAATGCCGAAAGCGAAGGCCCCGTGAAATTCCACTATCCGGGCCCCACTGTGGATGCCGATTTCGGCGACCCGGCGGCCAAATCAGGGAAGCGCGCATGAGCCGCTATAGCCCTGTCGCGCTGATTTCCGGCCTCGGTTTTTCCGTGCGCAGCCAGCTGGCCGAGCTGGGCTACGCCGCGCGGTTGATGTCCCGGCTGGTGGCCCTCACCGGCCCGGCCCTGGCCCGCTTTGGCCTGGTGCGCGACCAGATTTTCTTTTTGGGCAACTACTCGCTGGCCATCATTGCCGTGTCGGGTCTGTTTGTCGGCTTTGTGCTGGGCCTGCAGGGCTACTACACGCTGCAGCGCTATGGCTCGGCAGAAGCGCTGGGCTTGCTGGTGGCGCTCAGCCTCGTGCGCGAACTCGGGCCGGTGGTCACTGCTTTGCTGTTTGCCGGCCGCGCCGGCACGGCGTTGACGGCCGAAATCGGCCTGATGAAAGCCGGCGAACAGCTCTCAGCCATGGAAATGATGGCGGTAGACCCGGTGCGGCGCATCCTGGCGCCCCGCTTCTGGGGCGGCATCATCGCCATGCCCCTGCTGGCTGCCGTGTTCAGCGCTGTGGGCATCATGGGTGGCTGGCTGGTGGGTGTGGTCATGATCGGTATTGATGCGGGCTCCTTCTGGAGCCAGATGCAGTCCGGTGTCGATGTCTGGCGCGACGTAGGCAACGGCATCATCAAGAGTTTTGTGTTTGGCGTCACGGTCACTTTTGTGGCCTTGCACCAGGGTTTCGAGGCCCAGCCGACGCCTGAGGGCGTGTCGCGCGCGACCACGCGGACCGTGGTGGTTGCGTCGCTGGCCGTGCTGGGGCTGGATTTCCTGCTGACCGCCTCGATGTTCAGCCTTTAAAACCGTCTTCATACATTTTTAATTCGCCCATGAGAAAATCCTGCTTCCCAGTGTTTGCCTTGGGTGAACCCCGCAAGGACAAAACAGCCCGGAATGGCGAAAACGCCGGACCAGGCCACTGAAAGAAAACGATGCAACGTTCCAAAAATGATTTGTGGGTGGGTTTGTTCGTGTTGATTGGCGGCGCCGCCATCCTGTTTCTGGCGCTCAAGTCCGCGAATTTGCTCAGCCTGAATTTCGATACCTCCTACAAGGTGACGGCGAAATTCGACAACATTGGTGGCCTCAAGCCGCGAGCCGCTGTCAAAAGCGCTGGCGTGGTAGTGGGCAGGGTTGAAAATATCACTTTCGACGACAAGTCCTACCAGGCCAGCGTCAATCTGGCGATGGAAAGCCGTTACGTGTTCCCGAAAGACAGCTCGCTGAAGATTTTGACCAGCGGATTGCTGGGCGAGCAGTACATCGGCGTGGAGGCCGGTGGGGACGAGAAAAATCTTGCCGCAGGGGACGTGGTCAAAAACACGCAGTCCGCCGTGGTGCTTGAGAATCTGATCAGCCAGTTTTTATACAGCAAGGCGGCAGACAGCAGTTCCGGATCAGGGTCTGCGCCGCCATCAGGGACGCCAGAAAAAAAATGACAGCAGAAATCACGATGAAAAAACCGGCCGGCTGGGCTGCGGCAGTGCTTGCACTGGCACTTCTCCAGGGGTGTGCTACCGGTCCCAATGCGAGCCCATCCGATCCGCTGGAGYCGTTCAACCGGACCATGTTCAGTTTCAATGACGGCGTGGACCGCGCCGTCGTCAAACCCGTGGCAACCGCGTACCGGGATATCACGCCTGCGCCTGTGCGCACCGGTGTCACTAATTTCTTCGGCAACATTTCCGACGTGTGGTCCACCGTCAACAACCTGCTCCAGGGTAAAGGCCAGGCTTCTATCGAAAGTTTTTTCCGTGTCACGACCAATACCCTCTGGGGCGTGGGTGGCATTTTTGACGTTGCCAGCGATCTGAAGATTCCCAAACACTCGGAAGATTTTGGCCAGACGCTCGGCGTTTGGGGTGTGGGCTCGGGCCCCTACCTCGTGCTGCCTTTGCTGGGCCCTTCTTCCGCGCGTGATTCGGTAGGTTCGCTGGTTGATTACCAGGGCGACCTGGTAAGCCGGATCGACAATGTCCGTGCCCGCAATTCCCTGACGACTTTGCGCCTGGTGAACGCCAGGGCCAACGTGCTCGGGGCCGGTGATGTCCTGGACCAGGCCGCACTCGACAAATACAGCTTCACCCGCGAAATCTACCTGCAGCGCCGCCGTAGCCTGATAGGCGGGACTTCGGTGGAAAAAGAGGAACGTTACGATTTGCCGGAAGGCACATCGGCCGCCCCGGCGGCACCAGCCTCCGCCGCCAAATAGTGTCATCCCGGGTTTGAACAGGGGTCAAAAGGCTGTTGATTGCAAACAATATTTACAAGACTGCCGTAAAACTTCATTCACAGCCCGGAAACCATCCCGCAGAATAACCATCGAACCATCGGTTGCAGCAGCGACGTATCCATAGGGGTACTGCAATTTTCGCAGCCGCATGCTTCGTCATAGAAGGAAAATCATGAAACGCAGAACACTTGGCCATTTATTCACCGCCGCCCTCAGCCTGGCCCTGATGGGGTCTGCGCCGTTCGTTCGCGCAGCCGATGAGGCACCCGATGCCCTGATCAAGCGCGTCTCGGCCGATGTGCTGGACAACATCAAGACGGACAAGGCTGTAAAAGCCGGTGACCTCACCCGGGTGCTCGCGCTCGTCGACAGCAAGATCATGCCTAACGTGAACTTCACACGCATGACGGCCTCTGCCGTGGGCCGCAACTGGCGCCAGGCCACGCCTGAGCAGCAAAAGAAGCTTCAGGACGAGTTCAAGACCCTGCTGATCCGCACCTATTCCGGCGCATTGGCACAGGTCAGCGACCAGAGCGTCAATGTCAAACCGCTGCGTGCGGCTCCGGAAGACACTGAAGTCGTCGTACGCACCGAAGTTCTGGGCCGGGGCGATCC
>NZ_JBFUCA010000505.1:0-2972 GCF_056405475.1 Polaromonas sp. P1_G4 | reverse complement strand
GGCTACACGAAGTGAGCCTGAACGGGGGTTACTTTTTATACGCCACCACCACCTGGTGCTGCTCACCCAGGCCTTCGATGCCCAGGGAGATTTTGTCGCCCTTCTTCAGGTACACAGGCGGCTTCATGCCCAGGCCCACGCCGGGCGGTGTGCCTGTGGTGATGACGTCGCCGGGCTCCAGCGTCATGAACTGGCTGACGTAGCTGACGATCTTGGCGACGCTGAAGATCATGGTCTTGGTGTTGCCTTTTTGAACGCGCTTGCCGTTCACCTCCAGCCACAGGCCCAGTTTTTGCGGGTTGGGCACTTCGTCACGCGTGACCAKCCAGGGGCCGAGCGGGCCGAAGGTGTCGCAACCYTTGCCCTTGTCCCAGGTGCCGCCGCGCTCAATCTGGAACTCGCGCTCGCTCACGTCGTTGATGGTGCAGTAGCCGGCCACGTAGTCGAGCGCCTCCTTTTGCGACACGTAACGCGCGGTCTTRCCGATGATCACGCCAAGCTCGACTTCCCAGTCGGTCTTGACCGAGCCCTTGGGCAGCATGATGGGATCGTTCGGGCCCTGGATGCAGCTGGTGGCCTTCATGAAAACCACCGGCTCGGCGGGAATCGGCAAGCCCGATTCGGCCGCATGGTCGGCGTAGTTCAGGCCGATGGCGATGAACTTGGGCACGCCATTGACCGGGCTGCCGTAGCGCGGCGAGCCTTTGACCAGCGGCAGCTTGTCGGCCTTGAGCTTGCGCAGTTTGGCAATCGCCGCATCGCCAAGCTGATCCGGGCCGATGTCCTTGATGACAGCGCTCAGGTCGCGCAGCTTGCCATTGGCATCAATAAGGCCGGGCTTTTCCTTGCCGGGGTTGCCATAGCGAACGAGTTTCATGGTTTTTCCTTCTGGTTAATGATTCAGTATGTAGAACGTCCGCCCGACAGATCGAAAACGGCGCCGGTTGAGAACGAGCAATCTTCAGTGCACAGCCAGCCAACCATGGCGGCTACCTCATCAGGCGTTCCGAAGCGGCCCATGGGGATTTTAGAAAGCATGAACTGTATGAACTCGGGCGTCATCTGCTCAAAAATCGGCGTTTTCACCGCGGCCGGTGTGATGCAATTGACGCGTACACCGGTATCGGCGAGTTCCTTGCCGAGGGATTTTGTCAGGGCGATCACCGCGGCCTTGCTCGCGCTGTAGGCGCTGGCATTCGGGTTGCCCTCCTTGCCGGCCACCGAGGCAATATTGACGATGCGGCCATAGTTGCGCGCACGCATGTGCGGCACGAGTTCACGGCAGCAGAAGAACAGGCCGTTGAGGTTGACCTGCTGCACCTGCATCCATTGCTCGGGCGGGTAGTCCCACAGCTTGACGTTGGGGCCGGTGATGCCGGCCGAGTTGACAAGCGCATCGATGGCCGGGTTATGCGCAACGGTTTGCTGGACCGCGTCCACCACGCTGGCATGGCTGGCCACATCGACGGCCACGGTATGCACCCCGGCGCCCAGCGCGCCCCTGGCCGCGGCCAGTGCCTCGGGGTTGATGTCCCACAGCGTCACCGTGCCGCCCGACGCCAGCATGCGCTGAGCCACGGCAAAACCCAGGCCGACCGCACCACCGGTGATGACCGCATGGCGCCCTTTCAGGTCCAGCTGGTTCATATGGTGATGCCGCCGTCCACGTTGTAGGCCTGGCCGGTCACGAAAGCAGCCTCGTCGCTGGCCAGAAAGACCACCAGCGGCGCAATTTCATGTGCCTGGGCCAGGCGCCCGAGCGGCTGGCGTGCGATGAAGGCCTTGCGGGCCGCCACGGGATCCTCGTTGGCATTGATACGGTCCTGCAGCGAAGGCGTGTCTACCGTACCAGGGCAAATTGCATTGCAGCGCACGCCATCGGCCACAAAGTCGGCCGCGACGCTTTTGGTGAGGCCAATCACGGCCGCCTTGGTGGTGCCATACACAAACCGGTTGGGCAGGCCTTTGATGCTGCTGCAGACGCTGGCCATGTTGACAATGCTGCCGCCCTTTTTTGCCTGCATGCCGGGCAGCACGGCCTGGATCATCCAGAACTGGGCCCGCACGTTGAGGTTGAAGGCGAACTCAAGGTCGGCATCGGTGGCCTGCAGGGCTGTGCCCCCGTGGACAAAACCGGCGCAGTTAAAAAGAATGTCCATGGGCGGCAGGCCACCTACCAGTTTCTGGATCGCCGCCTTGTCCAGCACGTCCAGGGGCAGCGCCGTGATGTTGGCCGCCCCTTTGTAGCTTTCCAGCAGCTCGGGCTTCAGGTCGGTGGCCCAGACCTGCGCGCCTTCGGCCGCCAGCGCCAGCGCAGTGGCATGGCCGATTCCCTGGCCGGCTGCGGTCACCAGCGCTTTTTTTCCTTCAAGTCTCATCTTCACTCCTACAGGGTTTTGCCGGATGTTGTCCCGGGGGTTTCATGGGATTATCAATTGGTCTTACCACTTGTCCAATTCTGGCTAACCCTTAAAGCCCCCACCTTTTCATCCTTTTCCCCCATGCCCCTGCAAACTGTCGAACCGCAACGCCTTTACCGCCAGATCGCCGAGCAGTTGCGCACGCTGATCTCGGCCGGCGAATGGGCCGTGGGCGCACGTCTCCCCGCCGAGCGCGACCTGGCACGGCAGTTGGGCGTGAGCCGGCCTTCGGTGCGCGAAGCGCTGATCGCGATGGAGGTCGAAGGCTGGGTCGAAGTACGCACCGGCTCGGGTGTCTATGTTCTGGACCGAAGCAAGCCCGCCAGCCACGACGGCAATGGAAGTGGCCGGGCCGCGCAGATCTCGCCGGACGAATGGGGTCCTCTTGAATTGATACGCGCCCGCCGCGTGGTGGAAGGCGAAGTCGCCGCCATGGCCGCGACCCAGGCCAAGCGCAAACACATAGACGCGATGGACAAGGCCATCGCCAGCATGCAGTTTGACGCTGACCGCGGCGTGCTGCCGCTGGAAGGCGACCGCGCTTTTCATACC
>NZ_JBFUCA010000504.1:0-3026 GCF_056405475.1 Polaromonas sp. P1_G4 | reverse complement strand
GCTTTTACCCATGCACCGCTTGCCGTCTTAATGCGGGTGATCACAAAGCGCAATTTTCGTGATCATTGCGGTTCCGAAGGCCGCATGGCCCATCTTTATCGCTTAGGCGCTGCCGTTCTGCTAGCTCTGATGCTAGCGGTAGTCTGGATCCCTGTACGTGCGTTCGCACCTACCTCCCAGCCTGTGCCTCCGGCCGACCTCGCGGAATGGACCGCTTATCAGATGCACAACTGCATCCCTCTGCCTCCCGATCCGGACCATACCTCCTGCAGCGGGCCGAAGGTGGGCTCTGGCGTGTATTCGGGTGGATATGTGATCATGCGGACCAGAGATTTGGGAACTGATGTTTATGCGTACTATCCGTTTGCAACGGTACTCAGCTGCCCTCTAAGCGCTAAATTGGAGGGTGGGGAGTGCGTCTGTAAACCTCCTTCGACCGAGAATGCTGCGCACACTTGCGATCTGCCGTCTCCGGCGGCGATCTCGGTTCCTGTGCAGGTTGCACCCATACCCGAGAAATGCGATTGCGATGGAACGAAGACCCCCAAGCCGATCATTCCGGCGACAGGCGAGAAAATCCTGGCGCAAMCCGACTACACAGGGCAAGGCGCRGAYGCSCTSAGCYTGGTGCGGCAYTWCCGAAGCAGYTGGGCYGGYRMSRCAGAYAGAGRCCTGGCAGTCAATCCCGGRCTGACCCGCGCYTGGTCGCACAACCAYGCCATCTCGATCAAGCAAGAAGGCACGGCYGGCRCYGCAGGCARYRTCGCCCGSRTCATCTTYGGCGACGGCARCGTAMGCACCTTCAGTTGGAATGTCACYACCAGCAGYTGGGAYGCCGGCAACAGCGCCGACAGCCTGAYCSCCAACRCCACAGGCCTTGTSTATAAACGCCTGGACGACGAYAGCCTGTGGCAGTTTGATGCAGCAGGCAAGCTGCTCACCGTAACCCAGCGCAACGGCTGGATCAATACCTACACCTACAGTACCAGCAGCAGTGCGAGTGTCCCGGCAGCCAATCTGCTGGTCTCGGTCAGCAACCAGTTCGGCCGCAGCTTGAGCTTTGCCTATAACGGCGCCAGCCAATTGGTGCGCGTGACCGCCAGCGACGGCCAGGTCGTCACCTATACCTACGACGGCACCACAGTCATCTCGCATCTGACCACTGTCAGCTATCCAGGTTTGAACGGCAGCACCGTCACCCGCAGCTACCACTACGAGAACGCCACTTACATCCAGATGGTCACCGGCATCACCGACGAGCGGGGAATCCGGCTGGCCACCATTACCTACGACAGCCAGGGCCGCGCCATCAGCAGCGGTTATGCCGGTGGTGCCGATCTGTACACGGTGAGCTATGCAACCGGCGCAGCCACGGTGACCGACCCCTTGGGCACACAGCGCACCTACAACTACAGCACCAACAAGGGCCAACTGGCCGTCACCGGAGCAGACAAGCCAAGCGGAACAGGTGCCCCATCCGCGGCCAGCCGGGTGCAAGACGCCAATGGCTTCATCACCCAGGAAACCGACTTCCTGGGCGTGAACACTCTGTACACCTGGGACATCAACCGGCACTTGCCATTGACGACGACCAGATCAGCGGGCCTGCCCGAAGTGCAGACCACCACCACACAGTGGCATCCCACATTCAGGCTGCCGGTGCTTGTGACCGAAGCGGGAAGAACTACCGCCTATACCTACGACACACAGGGCAACAAACTCAGCCAGACCGTCACCGACACCGCGACAAATGTAGCCCGGACCATGAGCCAGACGTATGTCGCCAGCGGAAGTGCAAAAGGTCTGGTGGCCACCCAAAGCACCAACAGCATCGTCCAGCAGACCTATGCCTACTATGGCGCTACCAGTTTCAGCGGCACTGAAAGCAACATCGATCCAGAGCTGAGTCACGTCAGCCTGCTGTTGAATGGCGCCGGTATTCCTGGCTCGATCATCGTAGACAGCAGTCCGTCGCCTAAGCCATTGACGAGACTGGGTAACGCGCAAATCAGTGCAGCCCAGAGCAAGTTTGGCTACAGCTCCATTTACTTTGATGGAAACAGAGCGTCCGTGAGTACACCACCATCAGCGGACTTCCAGTTTGGCTCCGGGGACTTCACGGTTGAATCCTGGGTGTATCAGACAAACCGCAACACGGGGTCATATTGGGCCTACCAACAGGTTGTAGGGCAGTACCAAGCGGCCGCGAACTCAGACGTTAGCTTCGTACTGCTCGCTGCTGACGGGTATCCTCGAGCCGCGTTCTGGTCGGGTAACGCAGTGACAGCGGACATCAACGCAGCAAATCCGTTGCCCTTGAACACCTGGGTGCATCTGGCCGCGGTGCGCAGTGGCAATCTGGTGACCCTCTACGTCAATGGCGTGAGCGCCGGTTCTGCAGCCTTGACTACCAGTCTCGACGTTTCTAACCGGAACGTCACGGTAGGTGCGGACATTGATCGGCGAATAGGCTGGAGCGGCTACCTCTCCGACCTGCGGATCACCAAAGGCGTGGCGCGGTACACCGCGAACTTCACGCCACCGGTACAGGCATTTTCTGATACGGCGCCGGTGATTGACCCGAACGCCACAGGCCACACGGCAGGAGACCTGCAGTCAGTCACCAACGCAGCAGGCCACGTCACGCAGTTCACTTTGTACGACAGGGCAGGGCGAGTGCGGCAGATGGTCGATCCCAAAGGCATCGTCACCGACATGAGCTACACCCCCCGAGGCTGGGTCAGCAGCACCAGTGTCACCCCGCCGGGCGGCGTAGCCCGTACCACAACGTACACCTACGACAACGCCGGCCAGCTAACGGGGGTCGCCATGCCCGACAGCACCACTCTGAGCTACAGCTACGACGCAGCACAACGCCTGACGGGTGTGACGGACGCCAAAGGCAACACCGTCACGTACACCCTGGACGCCATTGGCAACAAGACAGGCGAGCAGGTCAAGGACCCCTCGGGCAATCTGCAAAGAAACATCACCCGCGTGTACGACGCACTGAACCGGGTCCAACA
>NZ_JBFUCA010000503.1:0-3031 GCF_056405475.1 Polaromonas sp. P1_G4 | reverse complement strand
CAATTCAATACTCACCCACCCTACCTCGGCAAAAACAGCAACCAGTAAATCAACAACACGTTGACCAGCACACTCACGCCCAGCAGCAGCTTCCACAACATCACAGGATCCCGCTGGATCAAAGGCGTGGCCTGCGGTGCTGTCAGCGGCCGCGAGGCGCCCCGCTCCAGCGCCAGCAACAATTCTTCGGCGGTTTCGAAGCGCCGGCGCTTGTCGCGCGCCACGGCCTTGAGCACGATGTGGTCCAGCCAGATGGGCACTTCGGGATTGATGCGGCTGGGCGCAACAGGGTCGCGGTAATACCGCCCAGCCTGGTAGGGCAGCACCTCTCCATACGGCAGGCGCGCGGTCAGCAACTGGTACAGCGTCACACCCAGCGCGAACAAATCGCTTTGCGCATCGGGCAGCTCCTCCGGCCCATCTGTGCTGCTTGCGCTGAAGCCCCATTGCTCGGGATTGATAAAACTGGGCGTGCCGGCGTGCAGCTTTCGCATCGCTTCGGGCTCGCGCCCGCTCAATGCCACGCCGAGATCCAGCAGCCGTAGCACGCCATCTTCGCCCTGATGGAGATTGGCGGGCTTGATGTCGCGATGGATCACGCACTGGCGGTGCAATCGGCCCAGCGCCCGCGCGGCCTGGGTGGCCACGCCCAGCACCTGCTCCACGCTGAACTTGTGGCGGCGGTCAAGCTGCTGCTGAAGTGTCTCGCCGCTGTGCCAGTCATACAGCAGGTAAAACGCGCTGCGCTCCTGACCGTTCGGCAGGCGTTCATGGAGGTTGACCAGATGCCCTGCAGCCCTGCCCGACTGCATGCGCAGGGCCAGCCAGGCCTCGTGGGCCAGCATGGCACGCTCTTCTTCATCATGCGACCTCGACGGGTGCAGCGTCTTGAGGGCATACAGCACCCGTGTAGCGGGATCGCGCACCTGATACAGCACATTGATGCCGTTGTCGGCCACCGGCGCCGTTACACTCAGGCCGTCCATCACATCGCCCACCTTCAGGCGGGGCGGAATGGGCAAGGTCTGCGCAATGCGGTTGACGTCCTGCAGTGTTGCGTCGAGCAAGCCGCGCACCCGCACCACTACGGCCGTCACGTTGTCGTTGCTGCCGGCCGCCAGGGCCGCCTCGACCAGGTTCTGACTTGCAAGCTGGGCGTCGGCAGACGCCTCAAGATCGGCAAAACCCTGCAGCCGCACGTCACGCACCACGCCGTGCACGCCGTCCGTCAGCAGCACAAAAACATCGCCGACCTGCAGGTCACCCTGCATGTAGTCCACCACCACATGGTCCTCGGCCCCCACCGAACGCAGCAACTGGTGCCGAAAGTCCGGGTGATTGACTGCATGGTCGTGYGTGAGCTGCTGGGTTTTGCCGCCGCGCAGCAGATAGGCCCGCGAATCGCCGACATGCGCCAGCGTGTACGACTGCCCGCGCAGTACCAGCGCCGTGAGGGTGGTCAGGCCCATGGCCGGACTGCGGCGCTGGTTGATACCCGCCAGCCAGGCGTTTTGCGCCCCGATGATGCGGTCCAGGGCCACGGTGGTGTCCCACGTTTCGGGCGTGCCGTAGTAGTCACGGACCAGGCTGGTCACGGTGGTCTGCGCCGCCTCACGGCCCATGCCGCCTGTGCTCACGCCATCGGCAATCGCCACGATGGAACCCATACCCTCCTGCCCCGCCTCGGGCAGCATCGCAGCGCAAAAGTCTTCGTTGGTGTTCTTGCGGCCCGCCAATGAAGCGAAGCCAATGTCCAGATCAAATGCCATGCACCAAGATAAGCAAGTTTAATGCCCGAATTTGGTGCATCGCAACAATACACGACTGGCGTGCAGGCCCTAGCCCACCAGCATTTGCATGCTGTGTTCGTACTGGGCCGACAGCTGCTCAAAGACGTCGAGGAGGTCTTCGCTGGCCGTCGCCAGACCCTCCAGGCGCCGGGGATCTTTGTCCATGGCAAGCGCGCCCTCGCGCATGTGCTGCCAGCTGATGGCCGCCCGGTCCAGCGACAGGCGGATGTCCTTGCTGGTCAGCGGAATGTCGTTCAGGTATTGCAAGGCCTGCTCGAATGCCGCCTGGGACTCGGCCATGCCGGCCTCGCTGCGGGCCAGCGTTGCCTTGCCACCCGTGGCCCTGAGCAGGGCATATTTGGCAAAACGCTGGCTCAGCATGCGCTGCCGGCCAGCCAGGTTCAGCATCTGCAAGGGAGGCATTGCGCCGGCGCTCTCCAGGCTGCTGGTCATGCGCTCGGCATCCTGCAAAAGCAGGTCTGCCAGTTCATCCAGGTGAGCCATGCTGCCAGCGGCGGGCGTGTCCTGCAAGGCAATCTTGAGCCGCCCCCAGGTAATGGACACCTGCCCGAGCAGGTCTCCAAATGTGGGCTGCGAAAGGCTTTTCCCCAGCGAAACCAGGTTGGCGTCGATGCGCAGCACCGACTCTTTCAGCAGCTCTTTGGCCCGGGCGGCCTGCACCCCCGCAAGCTGCAGCAGGGCAAGCTTGACCAGCCGCTGCGACAACATGCGCAACTGGCCGGAACGGTTGACATCCTCGGCGAAGCGCGCCGAATGGATGATGTGCTCCGACACCTGCCCCAGCCGCTGGTTGGTATGCATGGAGGCTGTCCGCAAAATGTGGAAAGCGTCGTCGTCCGACATCTGCCGGGCCCGCATCAAAATACCTTTGGCCCGGTCCACCGCCTTGCGCTCTTCAAGCCGGCTGGCGGCCTCCTGCACCTGGGCACGCAGGGCCTGCTCGCGGGTAAAACGCGCCTTGGCGAGGTGAATGAGGGGCCGCAGGCGCTGCGCACCATAACCGTTGACCACATAGGCATGAACCCCCACCTCGGTGGCCCGCGTGATCTTTCCCGCGTCTGTGTCGCTGGTGAAAACAATGACGGGACACGGCGCCGTGTCAGCCACCAGCTGCAGCACCTTGAAAAGCTCATCACCCGGAAGCGGGTCATGGCAAATCACCACATCGGGTGCTTGCCGAAGCACTTCCTGCACCAGTTTGCTGCGCTCATCCACAGGCC
>NZ_JBFUCA010000502.1:0-3048 GCF_056405475.1 Polaromonas sp. P1_G4 | reverse complement strand
CTATTCGCATCTGGGCCTGGCCTATCAGCTGCCCGACGGTCAGGGCGGCATAACCTGGCGCGTGGTGCACAAGCTCAACACCTGCGGCACCGGCGACTCAGCGGTTTATCGCCAGGGACTGGGCGAGTTTTTCCTGGACGACCTGTGGCGTTACGAAGCTGCCTGGGTGGCGCCTGCGCCGGAAGTCCAGGCACGCCTCCTGGCGCTGCTGCAAGACCCGGGCCGGTTGACAGCCATGCACCACAAGCCTTACAGCATCGTGAGCTACGTGTGGGGCCGCAAGTACCAGCAGTCCAACCAATGGGCGATTGAAACCATGGCCGCCGCGATGGAACCCGGGGTGACCACGCGTGAGAAGGCTCAGGCCTGGCTGCAATTCAAGGGCTACGAGCCCACCACGCTGAAGCTGGGCCCTTTGACCCGCCTGGGCGGGCGCGTGACCGCGGCGAATATCGCGTTTGACGACCATCCCAACGACAAGCGGTTTTCTGACCGCATTGAGACCGTCACGGTGGATTCGGTGTTTGACTGGCTGCAACGCGCGCAAATGACTGTGCCCGGCAAGCCCGTGACCGTCATCAAACTGTGAAAACCTGTTTTCCAGAAAACGGAGATAACCATGGCCAACACTTTGCGATTGACAGAAAAATGGATGCACCGCGGCCTCTGGCTGGTGGCTTTGGTGTTTGCCGGTTTCCTGATCGGTTTGGGCGGCACGGTGGTCGGCGATTTGCCGAAAGTCGAGAAGCAGCTCTCGGTCGACGACTACATGGACGCCACAGCCAGCAATGCGCTACGCGGCGCCATCAAAACGGCAGAGCGGGCCGAGCGTGACGCGCAAATCTCGCTGGAGCAAGCCCAGCTTAAACGCCGGGCAGCCCAGGCGGATTCGGCCGCAGCGCGCGAAACCTTCGACAACTGGCTGTCCACGCGGCGCGCCACGCAGTTGGCTGAGCAGGATGCCGAACTGCTGTCGCGCACGCGGGCGCTGGACGGGTTGAAAGACCGTGAACGCGCGGCGGGCGTCGCCGTAGAAGCTCAGCAGCAGGCGGCACTGGATGCCCGGCAGGGTGCGACGCGCGAGCGCCGCAGGCTGGCGGAGATGGAAGAGGCTGCCCAGGTGCAACTCAACGCCGAATACCGGCGTGTGGAACTGCGCATCTTTCTGTACCGCCTGGCCCTGACTCTCCCGTTGCTGGTGGCGGCCGGCTGGCTGTTTGCGAAAAAGCGCAAGACGACTTACTGGCCCTTTGTGTGGGGTTTTATCTTCTTTGCTGTGTTTGCCTTCTTCGTCGAGCTGGTGCCTTACCTGCCTAGCTACGGTGGTTATGTTCGTTATATCGTGGGCATTGTCGTCACGGCGCTGGTGGGCCGGCAGGCCATTGTTTCGCTGAACCGATACCTGGAAAAGCAGAAGCTGATCGAGCAGCTGCCGAACATGCAACGCCGCGAGGAACTGAGCTACGACACGGCACTGACAAGGCTTTCCAAAGGCGTGTGCCCGGGCTGCGAGCGGGCTGTGGACCTGAAAAATCCGGAGATCGATTTTTGTCCGCACTGCGGCATCGGCCTGTTTGACCATTGTGCGAAGTGCTCCACGCGCAAGAGCGCGTTCGCCAGGTTCTGCCATTCCTGCGGTGCCAGCTAATGCGCTTTGACCCATCGCGCAGGAGGGCGCTATCGGCAATCGCGGGTGGTGCTGCGCTGACGCAACTGAATGCCGAGGCGAAATGCCCGGTCGATCCGTTGAGTGTGTGCAATGTCGCGCATCTGAGCTCTGTGACGGTGGCGGGGATCGCGGAAATTCGTGGGACCGATGATGTCCGGCAGGCTTTAAAAAAATGGCAAGGCCGCGTGAGTGTCGGCGGCGGCAGATTCAGCATGGGTGGACAAACCGCAATTCAAGGCGGACTGCAACTGGATATGCGCTCCATGAATGCAGTGGTGAAATTCGACCCTGCCAAACGAACCGCCAGAATCCAGGCCGGTATGCGGTGGCGCGACTTGCAAACAATCATCGACCCGCAGGGGCTGGCGGTCCAGACCATGCAGAGCTACGCCAGTTTCACGGTGGGAGGTTCGGTGTCGGTGAATTGCCATGGGCGTTATGTGGGGCACGGGCCTGTGAGCCGTTCCGTCAGGGCCCTGCAGATCGTTTTGCCTGACGGTGAGGTGGTTGAAGCCAGCAGGCAAATCAATTCAGAACTTTTTCATGCCGCTATTGGCGGGTATGGAGGGATTGGCGTCGTCACGGAGATTGAACTTAATCTCGATGAAAACTTTCGCATAGAAAGATCAACGAATCGCATTTCCATTGAAGACTATCCGGGCTGGTTCCGCGAGAAGATCCAGTCTGACCCGAACGTGCTGTTGCACAACGCCGATTTATTCCCGGACCGGTTTGGCTATCCGCATTGCGTCACATGGTCACGCACCGACAAGCCCTTGACCATCCAGGAGCGGTTGACGCCGCCGGGCCGCCCCTACACGAAAGAGAAATTTTTTTTCTGGGCCATGACGGAGTTGCCTGGCGGAGCTTTGCTCCGGGGAAAAGCCGCTACTTCCATCGAAGATACCCCGGCCGTGGCGTGGCGCAATTATGAAGCCAGCCTTGATGTTGCGCAGCTGGAGCCAGCGAACCGGGATTTTTCCACTTATGTTTTGCAAGAGTATTTTGTTCCGGAGCGCCACTTCACAAGCTTCGCGCGAAAGATGGCAGACATCTTGCAAACGATTCCTACGGGAACGGTGAATGTTTCAATACGCCACTCGCCGCCTGATCATGCGGTACTGATGGCTTGGGCGCGGCAAGATGTATTTTCTTTCGTGATTTACTATAAGCAGGGCATGTCGGTCTATGCGCAGCGACACGCTGCGCAATGGACTCGCTCAATGATCGATCTGGCCTTGGCGCATGAAGGCACCTACTACCTGCCGTATCAGCTGCACGCGACAAAGGAACAATTTCTTCGTGCTTACCCTCAGGCGCCAAGGTTCAACAAGTTGCGTGAGCATATTGGCGCGTCGCGGTTCACGAATGCTTTGTGG
>NZ_JBFUCA010000501.1:0-3052 GCF_056405475.1 Polaromonas sp. P1_G4 | reverse complement strand
GAGTATCTTTAGCGGGAAAATCACACGCCAACCCGGCCAGCTACTCAAGAGCGTATTTGATCGGAAGCTCCACCCAGGAATCCACGGCACGGCCCGACTTTGTTCTGGCCGGGTTGAACTTGAACTTTTTCACGCCTTCGATTGCGGCCGCATCCAGCGTGGCAGAACCCGAGCTTTGACGGAGCCGCACCTCGCCGGCGTTGCCGTTCGCCAAAACTTCCACTCGCAACCTGACAACGCCCTGCTCGTCAAGGCGCCTGGCACGCGCTGGATACGCAAGCCTTGGCGAATCGGCCTGGCTGGCGGGCCGCACAATTTCATCCGGGCCGGTGACACAAGCTGTCAGCGCCATCGACAGAGGGAAAAGGAAGAAGATGCAGAAAACGCGAAGCAGGTATTTCATTGGTACCGGGTATGGATTGCAACTGGACAAAACTCAAACGCCTTCCAGGCAGCCAAAAAGCCTCACAGATCAAGCCAGCTTGGAACCTGGCTGAAAAATACCATGGGAATCCTGCAAGCAAGACTGTTGTGCAACCCAAACCAACTGCACGCAAACCAGCCAAACGGCATGAGCAGCATCAGCAAGATGAAAGCGTCAGTCAAATAGGCGAAAGGCCGTCTCTTTCGGATCTGGATGATGAGATCGATCAGGAACGCGCCCAGCATGATGAAGGTCATGAAACCAAGAAGAATGGCGATCCCCAGGCCAGTATCTCCGTGACGCTCTTGTGTGCGTGCGTACTCGAACGCTCTTTGTGAATACAGTTGCAAAAAGAGTAGTGGCGCTATAAATGCCAGGAGCCGAATGGCTACCGGTAATGCGTAATTTCTCATTGAGGCCTGAGTTGGGATGGAGGTGGCGCTGAAGGTGGTCGGCACTCAGTGGCTGGTTATCCACCCTTGACCTGAACGTTCGACATTTTGAGCGAACCAACGGCAGACCGGGCGGGCTTATCTGTATCAGGTGTGTTTGGTCCGCACCCTACTTCACCAACCCCAGCACATCCCTGAACACCTCATGCTCAGCCGTGCGCAGCCACTCAAACGCCACCATCTCGGTCGTCACCAGTTCGGCGCCGTTGCCGGCCAGGCGGTCAAAGGCGGCATCGCGGTTGCGCTCGGTGCGTGAACTGCAGGCGTCGGTTACCACCCAGACTTCGAACTCTTCTTCCAGCAAATCAAGCGCGGTCTGCATCAGGCAGACGTGGGCTTCGCAGCCGGCGATGACGATGGTGCTTCTGCCCTCTTCCGGCTCGGGCGCCGGCTTTTGCAGGTGTTTGGGCAGGCTGCGGGCGTTGCCGCCTGTCGGCGCCTTGCGCACGGGTGGGCGCAGCAGGTCGCCCAGGCCGTCGGCCACGGCGCTGAAAAACATCTTGTCCATAGTCTTGCCACTGGCGGCTTCAATGGCGGCCTGCAATTCGGGCACGGTGGCGCCCAGGCTTTCGGGGTTTTCTTCTGTGCCCCACACCGGCACGTCCAGCAGTTTGGCCATGCGGGCCAGCTTTACGGCATTGGCCATGACGAGGTTGCCTTCAAAAATGGCGGGCATCAAAAGGGTCTGGTAGTCGACCAGCACAAGTTGGGAGTCGTCGGCGTCAAGCAGCATCGGGGGTCCTGGGGAAATTCTGGAGGCGTTCTGGAAAGAAGATCAGGCCGGGCTGCGCTGCAGGCGCTCCACCAGGCCGATCACATAAGCATCGAACAGCAGCGTGGCGTCCTGCCCGAACATGCGGATTCGACCGGTATGTTGGAGAAGCAGCAAGCCCATGCCATGCGCGAACAAGGCCGTATTTTCGCGCAATGCATCGTCGGCGCCTAAACCCATGGCCCGCAAGGCGGTTTCACAAGGCCGCAAAGCATCGTGAAGGCGGTCATTGAGCTGCTGGTTCAGCTCGGTGCCCAAGCCGCGCGGGCGCATGCCCTGCATGAGGTAAAAACCCAGGTCCAGGTCGCGCGGGTTGGCCGCAAAAAAACCAAACCAGGCACTGGCCTTGGCTTCCAGCACCTCAGCCGGGCCGCCCCGCGCCTCACCCGCAGACGCCACCACGCCATTGAGGCGCTCCAGGCACTCGGCCAGCAAGGCGCCGTAAATGGCTTCCTTGTTTTCAAAATAGGAATAGATGGCCCCGGCGGTATAGCCTGCTTCCTTGGCGATCTCGCGGATGCTGGCGCCGTCGATGCCCAGGCGTTCGAAGACGGATCGGGCGGCGTCCAGCATCAGGGTTCGGCGTAAATCGTTTTGGACCTGCTGGCGGTCTATTCGGGTTTGCATCGCCAGAATATAGGCGTGAAAGACGTCTATCCAGGGTGCGATTTCCGGTGAAAATTAACGCTTGTTCTAAAAATTAAACGTTGTTTAAATTCACTGGATGACGCCAGAAGAGCTGCCACCATCGCAGCTTCATTCGTCACATGGCCCGTCTGGCCTCGCCTGTCGCCAAGCCGGCCAGCCTGATCAGCTACTCTTTTGATAGCTGCTTGCGCCCGCCCACAAAGGGCCGGAGGCGCATTTAATTCAAATCCAGCCCCAACAAGGTGTTATTCAGGCTCGATTCCCGCGGCCTTGATGATCTTTCCCCATTTCAGCGTTTCCACCGCCTGGAACTTGCGCAAGTCTTCCGGGTTGCTGGTGAAGATTTCGGTACCGCTGGACTGGTAAAACGGTGCGGCCGAAGGGCTGCGGGCTGCCTTGACCAGCATGTCGCTGAGCTTTGCCACCACATCGGCGGGCGTGCCGGCGGGCGCGTAGGCGGCAAACCAATAGGTCATTTCATAACCCTTGACGCCGGCTTCTGCGATGGTCGGCACCTCGGGCGCCAGCGGTGAACGTTGCCGGGTGGAAACACCCAGCGCCTTGAGCTTGCCGCCCTTGACCTGCGGCAGGCCGGTCGCCATGTCGGTGATCATCATGTCGATCTGGCCGCCCAGCAGGTCCGTCACCGCGGGCGGATTGCTCTTGTAGGGAATGTTCAGGATGTAGGTGCCCGTCATCTGCTTGAACTGCTCACCCGCCACGCGGCTGGACGAGCTGCCGCTGCCAAAAGACAGC
>NZ_JBFUCA010000500.1:0-3083 GCF_056405475.1 Polaromonas sp. P1_G4 | reverse complement strand
AAATACATACAGTGGTCTCAATGAGCTCTGAAATTATAGGTTTGACGGACTGGCTGAAGACCCCTCCCGGTGGTTATCTTCTGGACTGGGAACGCACGCATTTTGACCAGGCCGTCAGTGACGTGTTTGGTTACCACGCACTGCAATTGGGCCTGCCGGAGCTCGACGCCCTGCAAGCCAATCGCATGCCGCACAAATGGCTGGCACTGGATTCCCTGCCGCCGTCGTCTGAACCCGGAAAGTCCCCGGCTACAGATACGAGCGGCCGCACGGCCGCAAGTTCCCGGCGCGCGGCGCTCCTGACCGATGCAGGAGCACTTCCCTTCCCGGAGAACAGCCTGGACCTGGTGGTATTGCCGCATACGCTCGAACTCAGCAGCGACCCGCATGCCAGCCTGCGCGAGGTGAGCCGGGTGCTTGTTCCGGAAGGTCGGGTGGTCATCAGCGGCTTCAACCCGACCAGTTTGTGGGGGCTGCGCCAGCGCCGCGGCCACATCTACCAGCGCTGGGGGTATGACAACCTGTTTCTTCCCAAAACAGGCGAGTTCATCGGCTACTGGCGCCTTCGCGACTGGTTGAGGCTGCTGGACTTTGAGGTAGAGTCGGGGCGCTTCGGCTGCTACCGGCCGGCGCTCACAAGTCAGGCCTGGCTGGACCGGTTCGAGTGGATGGATGCGGCGGGCGAACGCTGGTGGCCTATTTTTGGCGCTGTTTATTTCCTCGCGGCGGTCAAGCGTGTACGTGGCGTCCGGTTGCTTGAGCCCGCCTGGAAGGCGCGAAGGGCGCCGGCAACGGCACCCGCCGCGATAGCCAACAAGGAGCTGCTCACCCGTTCATCCCGCTCACAGCCGCCTGCCTGATTTTCTTTAACCACCGGCTGCTCTTTGGAGCTTCCCGGGAGCATTTGTAACGCATGACCGACACACCAACAGGCACAACGCCACAACCACAACACGTCGTGATCTATACCGACGGCGCATGCAAGGGAAACCCCGGCCCCGGAGGTTGGGGGGCGCTGCTGGCAATGGGCGGCACCGAAAAAGAGCTATTTGGCGGCGAACTTGGCACTACCAACAACCGCATGGAGATGACTGCCGTCATCGAGGCGCTGGCGGCGCTGAAGCGGCCCTGCAGCGTGACGCTTTACCTGGACAGCGAATACGTGCGCAAGGGCATTACCGAGTGGATTCACGGCTGGAAAGCCCGGGGCTGGCGTACAGCGGCCAAGGCGCCGGTCAAGAATGTGGATCTCTGGCAGCGCCTGGACGCCCTGGTCGTCTCCAGCGGCCACAAGATCGACTGGCGTTGGGTCAAGGGGCATGCCGGCGACCCGGGCAACGAGCGTGCCGACGCACTGGCCAACAAAGGTGTGGAACGCGCGCTCGGCCGCTTGTAACAAAGACCTGGCTGGGAGTCTGAAGACGGGGCGGGAACGCGCGCGCAAAAACACGCACCAAGCAGCCAAGGCCCACGTAAAAATTGCAAGCCCCGGGCGCACCATAAGCGTACATAGCATCCGTGCCGTTTTGGTCGCCCAGGGCGTTTGGTAAAGCCGTTGTAAAGCTACCGCGCTTACCCTGTGCAAAGGCCAGAAAAAGGCTGCGCGCGCCATGGTGTCCTGCTACATTGGAAGTTTGTATCTCTTTGTATAACAAGTTTTCCTCCCCATGGCATCAAAAGCAATTTACACAGCGGTCGCGATAGCGGGCATTGCGGTCGCCTCGGGTGCTGCCTGGTGGGTGCAAAAACCCAAGGCGCAGGGCGGTGCGGCCGAGTCTTCGCCGGTTGCCTCGACGGGCCAGGGCGCCGGCAATGGCACCAACGGCGCCGCCGCCGGAAAACCGGTGACCGTGGAAGCCGCGAAGGTGGAACTCGCCAGATTGTCGGATGACACCTCGGCCGTGGGCAGCCTGCGTTCGCGCCGTGGCGTGGTCTTGCGGCCCGAGGTCAGCGGGCGCATCACCCAGCTCAATTTCACCGATGGCCAGCGTGTGCGCAAAGGCCAGGTTCTGGTGCAGTTCGACGACCAGTTGCCGTTGGCGCAGGTGCAGCAAAGCCAGGCCGAACTGTCGATCGCGCGGGCCAACCAGAAGCGCAACCAGGAACTGGTGGCGCAAAACTTCATCAGCCAGCGCTCGCTCGATGAAAGCGCCGCCAACCTGCAGGTGGCCGAGGCCAAGCTGTCGCTGGCCAAGGCCACTGCCGCGCGGCTGAAGATCGTCGCACCATTTGACGGCATTGCCGGCATCCGGCTCGTCAACGTGGGCGACTACCTGAAAGACGGCGCGGACATCGTCAACATCGAGGACATCGAGGCCATCTTTGTCGACTTCCGGCTGCCTGAACGCTTTCAGAGCAAGGTCAAGCGCGGCCAGACAGCTGTGCTCGACATCGATGCCTTGCCCGGACGCAAGTACAACGCGCAAATCCAGGCCATAGACCCGTTGATCGACGCCAATGGCCGCTCCATTGGGATCCGGGGCTGCATCGACAACCGCCAGCTGCAGCTGCGGCCCGGCATGTTCGCCCGGGTCAACACGGTGTTCGGCGTGCGCGAGAACGCGCGCGTGGTGCCGGAGGAAGCGATTGTTCCGCAGGGCGGCCGGCAGTTCGTCATCAAGCTGCTGGAAGGCCCGAACGAGCAGACCCGCACSACCAAGCGCGTSGAAGTCAARGTCGGYCTGCGCAGCCCCGGCAAGGTCGAGATCCTCGAAGGCCTGGAGTCCGGYGACGTKGTGGTYGCGACCGGCCAGCAGCGCGTRCAGCGTGACGGCACTGTGGTGGCAGTGGTGGACCTGGCCGCAAATGCTTCTGCCCGCGCGGGCAACGCAAAAGCGCCTGCCGCTGCCGGTACTGCGCCCGCGGCAGCTGCCGCAACGGCCCCTGCGGCTGAGGCCGCGCCGGCCAAAGCTGTGGCCGCCGCCGCGCCGCAAGCACCACCGGCCGGCCCCAACCCCTGTGGCGTCGTGGTATCGGAAGCCCCGGGGGGCCTGGTGCCGGTGCGTAGCGTGGCCCCAACCGAGCGCCGCCCGGCCGGCCCGCCAGCCCGCGATCCCACTTGAGCGGCAGCCGCGCCGTAGCCC
>NZ_JBFUCA010000499.1:0-3085 GCF_056405475.1 Polaromonas sp. P1_G4 | reverse complement strand
CAATTGGGACTGCGTGTAGTCCGCTTCGGTGAAGATGACCCGGTTTTGCACATCGCCGTCAGGCGAGACGATGATCACAAGAAAGCGTTTTTCGGACAGGMGCAGGAACTCGATATGGCGAAATACCGACGTCCGGCGTGGCGCCATGACGACACCCACGAATTGCGACAGGCTCGACAGCATGTGCGCCGCATTGCTGAGCACTTTTTGGGGTTGATCAGGTGCCAGTCGCGGCGCACCGATATGGCCCGACGACGACAAGGGGTCGCGCTGGGTGGTCAACATCGTGTCCACAAAGAGCCGGTAACCCCGCGCGGTAGGAATGCGCCCTGCCGAGGTGTGCGGGCTGACAATCAGGCCAAGCTCCTCGAGGTCGCTCATCACATTGCGTATGGTGGCCGGAGACAGTTCAAGGCCGGAAGCTTTCGAGAGCGTGCGCGAACCTACCGGCTGTCCATCGGCAATGTAGCGTTCAACGAGTGCTTTCAGCAGCAATCGGGCACGATCATCAAGCATGGTGCCATTCTACGAAGCTTCGGTTGCCATGTTGTGATGTAATTTGCCGATGAAGTCGCAATTTCGCCATGTCGCATTGATCGGCAAGTACCACGCACAAGGTTCCCGGTCAGCACTGGAGGAGATCGCACACTTCCTGGGCACCCAGGGTTGCGAGGTGGCGATCGAGCAGGACACCGCCAGCAACACCGGCCTGACCCGGTTCCCCACCCTTGACGCAGCCGGCATCGGCGCCCAATGCGACCTCGCCCTCGTCGTGGGGGGGGACGGCACCATGCTGGGTATAGGCCGGCTGCTGGCCCAATTCGGCATCCCCCTGGTGGGCATCAATCAGGGCAGGCTGGGGTTCATCACTGACATCGCCTTTGAGGACTACCAGAACACACTCATTCCCATGTTGCGTGGCGAGTATGAAGAAGATCGACGCTGGATGATGCAGGCCGAGGTCGTGCGTGACGGCAGGTGCGTCTTCAGCGCCACCGCCATGAACGACGTTGTCGTGAACCGCGGAGCGACCGCCGGCATGGTGGAACTCCGTGTGGAGGTGGATGGCCGCTTTGTGGCAAACCAGCGCGCAGATGGCCTGATCATCGCCTCGCCGACCGGCTCCACGGCCTATGCTCTTTCAGCGGGCGGGCCCTTGCTGCACCCATCGATTGCCGGCTGGGTGTTGGCGCCGATTGCACCGCATACCTTGTCCAACAGGSCCATTGTGCTGTCGGACTCGGGCGAAATTACCATTGAAATCGTCTCTGGCCGCGACGCCAGCGCCAACTTCGACATGCAGTCGCTGGCAAGTCTGTTGCATGGCGACCGCATCACCGTCAGGCGCTCCGAACACCAAATGCGTTTCCTGCACCCCAAAGGCTGGAGCTATTTCGACACGCTTCGGAGAAAGCTGCACTGGAACGAAGGCGTGGCCTGACCGGCCAGGATTCAAGTTATGAGCCTCAAAACCATATCGCTTCGCGACTTCGTCATCGTCCACAGGCTTGAGCTGGATTTGTCCGGCGGCTTTTCGGTGCTCACCGGTGAAACCGGTGCGGGCAAATCCATCCTGATTGACGCACTGCAGCTTGCTTTGGGCGCCCGAGCCGATGCCGGCGTAGTTCGCGAAGGCGCCGCACGCTGCGAAATCAGCGCAGAGTTTGACAGCCCCGCCGGCCTGGCCCCCTGGCTGGAACAAGCCGGCTTCGACAGCAGCGAAACCCTGCTGCTCAGGCGCACGATAGACGCGCAAGGTAAAAGCCGCGCCTGGATCAATGGCAGCGCGGCAACAGCCACCCAGCTCAAGGACATCGCCGACCAGCTGGTGGACATCCACGGCCAGCATGCGTGGCAAAGCCTGACCCGCCCCGACGCGGTACGCGGCTTGCTCGACTCCTATGCGGAAGTCTCTACCGGCGAGTTGTCACGCCTCTGGCAGCAATGGCGGCTCTCCCAGAAAACATTGAACGACGCGCACGAAGCGCAAGACAGCCTGCAGCGCGAACGCGAGCGGCTGGCGTGGCAAATCGGTGAACTCGACAAGCTGGCGCCCGGGGCCGCCGAATGGGACGAACTGAATGCTCAACATGGGCGGTTATCCAATGCGCAGGCACTGCGCGATGCCGTACAGGCCGCCGTCGACGCATTGCAGGAGTCCGACGAGAACGCCACCGCACTGCTGGGACGAGCCATTGCATCGTTGCAAGGCCAGGAACACATCGAACCCGAGTTCAAGGGCATCCTTGAGGTGTTAAATGGCGCTCTGGCCCAGATGGAAGATGCGGTGCATTCGCTCAACGGCTACGCACGGCACGCCGAGCTGGAACCCCAACGGCTGGCCGAACTCGACGAACGTCTTTCGCTGTGGGTCAGCCTGGCACGGCGTTACAAACGCACCCCGGTCGAACTGCCTGAATTGCTGGCCTCCTGGCGGGCTGAGCTGCACAAACTCGACGAAGCCGCCGATCTGGTTCAATTGGAAAAAAATGAAAACCAGGCACGGTCAGCCTACCTGGATGAAGCCAGCCAGGTGTCGAAGGCGCGCAGCAAAGCTGCCCCAAAACTCGCCAAAGCCATTACCCAGGCCATGCAGGGCCTCGGCATGCAGGGCGGAAAATTCGACGTGGCGCTCAACAAACTGGAGCAACCGGCCCAGCACGGGCTGGAGCAAGCCGAGTTCCTGGTAGCGGGCCATGCCGGCAGCACACCTCGCCCCGTGGGCAAGGTCGCCTCCGGCGGCGAGTTGTCGCGCATCGCGCTGGCCATCGCCGTCACCACCAGCCAGTTGGGGCAGGCGCAAACACTCATATTTGACGAGGTTGATTCGGGCGTGGGGGGGGCCGTGGCCGAAACCGTCGGACGGCTGATGAAACAGCTGGGCAAGGACCGACAGGTCATGGCTGTCACCCATCTGCCGCAGGTGGCAGCCTGTGCCGATCAGCACCTTGTAGTTGCCAAGCGAGCCGAAAACGGCACCACCCTCAGCACCGTAGACCATGTCAACGGGGAACAGCGCGTAGCTGAGATTGCCCGCATGCTGGGCGGCGAGCGGCTTTCCGGCACCACGCTGGCCCACGCCAAG
>NZ_JBFUCA010000498.1:0-3086 GCF_056405475.1 Polaromonas sp. P1_G4 | reverse complement strand
ACCTCAGTTCGCGCTGATGGGTCATTGGATAGAAGTAGATTCGGGTGCTTGCAATCGTCATGTGCGGGGACCCTATTTGGGGTTTGTGCCTTGTGATGTCCGAAAGGATATTGCAATGGCTTGCGTGAAGGCGACATGCTGGTGGTGACGCCGCGCAAGGCGAGGGTGTTTGTGGAGGGGTAACTGTGGACTGTTCCGAGGCGACCTCTAATCAACCACTTTTAACCGGATCTTGGCACCGTCCGGCAAATCCCGTATTTGCCTTGAAAGGTCGCCGGACCGTCTCACAATCTCGGACAGTGGGGCAGTTTTGATATTGGAAATGTCGTAAGCCCCGCCCAGGATTCCGGGCACCACCAGACAGTATTTACGCCCGACAGCGAGAGGGCCATGCTTTTCATTCGCAACCCTGACCAGCGCTGCCATCAACCAGTCCTTCTTGAACTCCGGATCATTGACGAGCGCGTCGTAAGAAGCTTCATCCCAAGCCACGATTTCGCAATAACAGTCCTCGGGGCATAGGCGCCAGTAGCGACCTGAATGATCCTTTATCAGTAGATTGCCAAAGTCATTTTCAGCGACTAGCTGTAGTGGATCGAGACCAACCCAGCACCAKGACTCCTTGATTTCTTCGAGCAGATCCATAGTCTGTCACTCGATGCCCAGGATGCTTGGAACGCTTTGCTCAAGCATCTCTATCAGTTCCTTGTCCATGAACTTGTAGTCGTCAGGGATATCAAGAACATGAACAGATTTGCCGTCAAGCAGCCGCGTGAACTCCGAGGTCAGTCTTGATTTGTGTTTTTCTTCCATGACGAGAACCACGTCGGCCCAACGGATGTCATCGACTGACACGGTATGGCGCGCATTGGGGCTGGTCCCACCCGAACGGGTTAGCAGCTGCGGGTGCTTGCGCCAAATCTGCTCTGCCGTCGRGCTTCGCCACTGATTACGGCTGCAAACGAACAGGACCTTTACGCGTTCAGTGCTGCGGGCGGTTTCTTCTTTCTGCACAAGTTGCTTTGCGGTCGTGCGAGGGTAATCGAGGCCCAGTTGCTCTGCACGCGCAACTTTCTTTGACCGGATATACAGGTCTTTCCAGCGTTTCTCCCTGGGCAAATCGTCTTTGGTCGTCATATGTACTTCATGCTTGTTTTTGTAGAGCTGATTTATCCGGCTTCAACCAATATGCTGCTGCAAACCTTCAACCAATGCGTCGAAGGTTACACGGCAGCGCGGGCTGTGGCGCAGGTCTTCGTGCATGGTCAGCCAGGTTTCGAGTTTGAAGGACAACTCGCCAGGCAGAACCCGCACCAGGGCGGGGTCACGCGYCGCSAGCGCTGACTGGCACACGCCAATGCCGGCGCCGGCACGTATCAGTGCCAGTTGCGCGAGGTCGCTGTCGGTACGCGTGGAAAACGCCGCCCGCTTCCATGCGGGCAAGGCTTTGCGCGCCGAACGCAGGAAGGGTGTCTCTTCGTCAAACCCGATCAGCGCATGCTGCGCCAGGTCCGTTGACGACTGCGGCGTGCCGCGCGCGTCCAGGTAATCGCGGCGTGCGTAGAGACCCAGTTCCACTTCGCCCACGCGGCGAGCGATCAACAGGTCCTGCTTGGGCGGTGTCATGCGCACGGCAATGTCGGCTTCGCGTTGCAGTAGGTCCTGCACGCGGTTGGTCAGCACCAGTTCGATGGTCAGACCCGGGTGCGTGCGCTGCAGTTGCGCGACGATGGGCGGCAGCACTTCGACACCGATGACCTCGCTCACCGTGATCCGCACCGTGCCGCRCACACCGTCACCCTGGCTTTCGGCGGCACGGCGTAAGGCGGCTGCGGCGCTGGCCATTTCTTCGGCGAAGGGCTGCAGTTCCAGCGCGGCTTCGGTCGGCGCAAAACCGGTTTGTGAGCGCGTGAACAGCGCCAGGCCGAGCGACTTTTCGAGCGAGGCGACATGGCGTCCGACCGTAGGCTGTGCCACCCCCAAAGACCGTGCGGCACCTGAGAGCGAACCCTCGTGCAGCACCCCTAAAAACGAACGGTAAAGCTCCCAGCCAGCATCTTCTTCCATACAAAAATGTATAGCTGATACCCTGCTTTAGTCAATTCCATTTTGATGCCCCGGGGCCCAGAATTTCCCCATGGCAACTTTTTTGGGAATGACATGAGCAGCAAACAAGGCAAATCAAGCACAGCACTGGTGCTGGGCGCAACCGGTGGCATCGGCGGGGAAGTCGCACGGCAACTGGAGGCGGCAGGCTGGCAGGTTCGCGCGCTTCGCCGTGGCGAGTCGCGGCCGGGCGAGCAACGTGGCGGCATAACCTGGCTGCGTGGCGATGCGATGAATCCCGGTGATGTCATGGCTGCAGCACAAGGCTGCGGCGTGATAGTCCACGCAGTCAATCCGCCCGGCTATCGTCGCTGGGGCGAGCTGGTGCTGCCCATGCTGGACAACACGATCGCGGCCGCCCGGGCGCAGGGCGCGACCATCGTGCTGCCCGGCACGGTCTACAACTACGGGCCAGACGCATTTCCCAGCCTCCGGGAGGATTCACCGCAACACCCGCAAACTGCCAAAGGTGCGATTCGTGTGCAGCTCGAGCAGCGGCTCAAGGATGCGACCAGAGACAGCGGCCAGGGCTGCTGCCGGGTGATCATCGTGCGCGCGGGGGATTTTTTCGGACCGGGTGCCGGTAACAGCTGGTTCTCGCAAGGCCTGATTCGGCCGGGCGCTCCGGTGCGCAGTGTGAAGCTCCCTGGCAAGCCTGGTGTCGGTCACCAATGGGCCTATTTGCCGGATGTGGCGCGTACCATGGTCGCCTTGCTGGCGCGGCGTGACGTTCTGCCTGCATTTGCAACCTTCCATATGAACGGCCAGTGGGACGCCGACGGCCGCCAGCTGGCTGAAGCGATCTGCCGTGTCGTCGCACGGCGCGGTGGCCTGCAGCCGTCAATAAAATCCTTTCCCTGGTGGGCGGTGACGCTGGCCGCGCCCTTTGTCGAGACCCTGCGCGAGCTGCGCCGGATGCGCTACCTCTGGAACACGCCGGTACGCATGGACAACGCCGCCCTGGTGGCGGCGCTCGGTGC
>NZ_JBFUCA010000497.1:0-3098 GCF_056405475.1 Polaromonas sp. P1_G4 | reverse complement strand
GCCTGAAACACCCACATCACGCTCCATCCAACTACATCAAGAGGAATTCCTGTCCATGGAAGATTCACGCGACACCCGGTTCGCCGCAGTGCAGGCCGAACTCGGCTACAGCTTTGACGGTGAGATCAAGATAGGCGGCAATTACGTGCCTGTCGTGCAGCACGGCGACCAGGTCTTTGTCAGCGGGCAGATTCCGCGTGTCGGCAATACCGTGGTCGTTACCGGCCGCGTGGGGTCAGAAACGTCTGTTCTGCAGGCCCAGCTGGCGGCAAAAATCTGCGCCATGCGCGCGCTGGCGCTGCTGCGGCAAAGCCTCGGCAGCCTGGACCACGTGAAGCACATTCTGCGCATCACGGTGTTTGTGCAGTCGGCGCAGGACTTCACCCAGCAGAGCGAAGTCGCCGATGCCGCGTCTGAGGTGCTGTATGCAGTACTGGGCCCGGCCGGCGCCCACACGCGTACGTCTGTCGGCGTTGTTCAGCTGCCCAAGAGTGCGTCGGTCGAAATCGATCTCATTGCAGTAGCCGGCTAGCCCTGCATTCAGCCACCGGGCAGCAGGCGTATCAGCTTGCCGTTGTTGCTGTCGGTCAGCACGTAAAGCAGCCCGTCCGGCCCCTGGCGCACATCGCGAATGCGCTCTCCGGCTTCAGACAGCAGCTTGCTTTCACGCACCACCTTGCCGGCGAACGGCGACGCCAGTTCGATCCGGTCCAGGTAGCCGAACCTGAGCGAACCCACAAACAGGTTGCCGCGCCAGGACTTGCCATAACGCTCGCTGGTCAGGAACGCCATGCCGGAAGGCGCGATGGATGGCACCCAGTAATGCAGCGGTTGCTGCATGCCGGCCTTTTCCGTCAGGCCTTCGCCGATTTTTCCGCCGCCGTAGTTTTCGCCGTAGGTAATGACCGGCCAGCCGTAGTTGGCCCCGGGCCTGGGCAGGTTGATTTCATCGCCGCCCTGCGGGCCGTGCTCATGCATCCAGAAGGTGCCGTCGGGCGCCAGCGTCGCGCCCTGGGCGTTGCGGTGGCCGTAGCTCCAGATCTCAGGCAAAGCCCCTGGTTTGCCGACAAAGGGGTTGTCCTGGGGAACCGAGCCATCTTTGTTGATGCGGACAATCTTGCCATGGTGGTTGTCCAGCTTCTGGGCGTCTTCCTTGCGGCTGAAGCGCTCACCCAGCGTGAGAAAGAGCTTGCCATCGGGCGCGCCGTTCGGTGCCGCGCGGCTTTCCACAATGCGGCAGCCGAAATGCGCCGTGCTGGCCACCTTGGGCTTCTGGCTGAAGATGATTTTGAGGTTTTCCAGCCGGGTGTCGTCAGCGCTCAGGGTGGCGCGCGCCAGCGCCGTACTGTTGCCACTACCGGTGGCGGCAGGCTCTGAAAAGCAGAAATACAGCGTTCGGTTGCGGGCAAAGTCGCTGTCGACCAGCACGTCCAGCAGGCCGCCCTGCCCGCTGGCGGCAATCTCCGGCAGGGCGGCCACCGGCGTGCCCAACTTGCCGCCCGGCCCGACGACCCGCAGGCGGCCGGGGCGCTCCGTGACCAGAAAACGCTCGCCCGGTAAAAAAGCCACGCCCCAGGGGTTTTCCAGGCCGGCCGCCACGGTTTCAGGGCGAACGCTTTGAGCCTGCGCGGGCTGGAACATCACACTGGCCGCTATCAAAAATATAGCTGCTTGCGTACGCCGGTATTGGTTTAAAGCCATATTTCACTCTAAAAAAAACGTGAAAGCACATGAATCGGCCCGTCACGCCCATTTGACCGGGAAAACCGCCTTTTGATCATTCCCAAGCCGGGCCAAGGCGGTGTAAAACATGGCATACGGGGGTAATAAATCGGGTAATCCCCTACAAATTCGTTACAAATCAATGGGTTGTCAACGTTATCAAGAAACAACATGAGTTGACGTAGGACTAATCCGTCAAGTATGCTTGGCGCCATGCGAATGATTGCCCCTGCCCTCGTCATTGCCTCTGCCGCCCTGCTGGCGGCCAGCGTGCATGCAGCACCCGGCAATTCAGGCGGCGACAACGACATGGACAAACTGCTCGCCGACAAGGGCCTGCTGACCCAGATTGACAACGTCCGCCACAGCGTCACCAACAAGGCTTCCGAGCTGGTCGTCAACGCCATGGGTTTCCTGGGCGTGCCCTACAAGCGCGGCGGCAACACCGTTGAAACGGGGTTTGACTGCAGCGGTTTTGTACGCGCCATTTACGAGCAAAGCGTCGGGCTGCTGTTGCCCCGCCGCGCCGAACAGCAAGCCGCCGCCACCCAGCGCATCGACAAGACCGAATTGCAGCCCGGCGACCTGGTGTTTTTCAACACGATGAAGCGGGCCTTCAGCCATGTCGGCATCTACATCGGCGACGGCAAGTTCATCCACTCACCCAAGCCCGGCGCTGAAGTCCGCGTCGAAAGCATGGGTGTGAGCTACTGGCAGCGCCGCTTCGACGGCGCCCGCCGCGTACAGCCATCCAACGGGGTGGCGCAAGAGGCCACACCCCGCGCGGCCGCGTTGCCCGCCCGCCCRCAACAGCCGCAAGCTACCGCATCGGACAAGCCGCCAGCTCAGGCGGCAGCCCCGCAGGTGTCGGTTGCGCGGCAGGCTGAGCTGCTGATGCAGCAGGAACAGTACCGGAATTAAACCGGAGTTAAACCGGAGTTAAGGGCACAGGCGTCGCATCGACGCTAATCTCCGGGTCAAGTCAAGCTCAGGCCCCAGCCCGGCCATTCACCGGCCAGCCCTCAATCCTTATCTCTCCCATTGCCTGGTGACATGTCCAGCTCCACAGCCTGGCCGCTATCGATGGCGTCGCCCGCTTTGGCAGGGGTGCTCGAAACCAGAGAAGTCGTACCTTCACCGGCCAGCGCCAGCTGAAGCGTCGGCGTAGCTGCCCCTGCACCGTCAGCCCCGGCCCCGGCGTTGTCAGCCACGTTATTGCCGGCCGGAATCACACGGTTATTTTCCGCATTAGACGAAAGTTGCTGATTGCCCTGCGGCTTGCCGTTGACATTGACGAGGCCGCTGCCCGAATTGGTCACCTGGCCGAAGCTGCCGCTAACGCTGCCTTTTGGCGAATCAATGCTCACCTGGGCGGA
>NZ_JBFUCA010000496.1:0-3106 GCF_056405475.1 Polaromonas sp. P1_G4 | reverse complement strand
TGGTTGAAGCGGCCAATTTCCTCAATTCACATTACGCTGGCATGGCGATTGAAGAGGTAAGAGAGCGCCTGAAGAACGAGGTGGAAGCCCTTCGCGGTGAAATCGCCACGTTGATGCAGGCGGCGGTCAAGGTCAGCTCGGAGGCCATCGAGTCGCGCGACGAGGTGGTTATTTCCGGCGAACGCAATCTGCTGGCCGTCAGCGACTTTTCCGGTGACATGGGTAACCTGCGCAAGCTTTTTGATCTCTTCGAGCAAAAGGCGCAACTTATGCGGCTCCTCGATGTTTCGAGCCGCGCCGAGGGAGTCCGGATTTACATCGGCGGCGAAAGCCAGGTGATTCCGTATCAGGAACTGTCTGTGGTGACAGCCCCTTATGAAGTCGACGGACAGGTCGTGGGAACCCTGGGCGTGATAGGGCCCATGCGTATGCCTTACGAAAAAATGATCCAAATTGTCGACATCACCTCCAAGCTGGTGAGCACCGCGCTTAGCCATAGCAAGTAGGCCCTTACAATCGATCCCTTGAGTGGGGCGTTAGCTCAGTTGGTTAGAGCAGAGGACTCATAATCCTTTGGTCGAGTGTTCAAGTCACTCACGCCCTACCATTTAAATAAGCTATAATTTGAGGCTTAGCGGCTGTAGCTCAGTTGGATAGAGTACTTGGCTACGAACCAAGGGGTCGTGGGTTCAATTCCTGCCAGCCGCACCACTTTCTTAAGTGATTTCAATAGCTTAGAGGCTCATCCCTCTAGGCTATTTTTCTTTCCGGGGGGCCGCTTTTGGGGTCCTTTTTCATACCGTTGCCATCGCGATAGTGGTTTTCCTGGGACTGGGCGGCGCCGGACGGGCTGTACGTCCAACAAGAGCTCCGCTATTCTGGAAGCCTAATTCCGGAGGAGAAACATGGGATCACTGAATGTCGAGGACCACGGCGAGTGGCTCAGTTTTGGCTTGTCGTACGCGGRCAGCACCATTCCCGTCAGGATTTCGCGCGAGGCGATGGAGGAGTTCTTCGGCGCCGTGCCTGKGCCGGACTCCCTGAAAAAAGCGTATGAACAGGATGCTGAAATGATTCACGCCCGGGCCGCTGATCTGGTCGTGGCGGGTGTGAGCTACACGCCTGAAAATCCCCTCGTGCTGAAAATGGAAGATTTTTAGGTGCATTCACGGCCGGCAGCCATGAATGCTATGGTGGCCGGAGCATGAACAAAGCCTTTACCAAAGAAACCGAGCCGGAGGACGACGAGCCGACGCTCGCACCCCTGCCTGCAGGCGGCAAAAACTACATCACACCACAGGGCTATGAACACCTGCGCAGCGAACTTCTGGACCTGATCGACAGCGAACGTCCCAAAATGGTGGAAATCGTTCATTGGGCTGCCAGCAATGGAGACCGCTCCGAGAACGGCGACTACCACTACGGCAAAAAGCGGCTGCGGGAAATCGACCGGCGAATCCGGTTTTTGACGCAGAGACTGGAAATTGCGGAAATCAGCAACCCGTCGGTGCACCACGGTAGCGACCAGGTTTTTTTCGGCGCGACAGTTGCCTACGCCGATGGCGAAGGAGTCGAGCGAGTCGTGACCATTCTCGGCATTGACGAAGCCAACAGCGCCCAAGGACAAATCAGCTGGATATCACCTGTCGCCAGAGCGCTGCTCAAATCGCGTGTTGGCGATGAAGTAAGTCTCATGACTCCGCAGGGTGTACAGGCGCTCGAGGTACTGAAAGTGGACTATCCCGCACCGGACAAATCGACAGCGGATTAGCCGGACGATTTGGCGCGTTGCACCCGCAGTACGGAAGGTGTGCGCTTCACGCTGCGCAAGGCGGAAGCCAGGTGGATGCGGTCGCGCACGGCCACGCCGAAGCGCAGGTCCGTGGCGTCATGCGAAGGCTCCTGGCCCATGTCGACATGGGTAATGTCCGCCTCGRCACTGGCCAATGCAGCCGCCACTCGCGCCAGGACCCCTTTCCCATTGGAGACGGTGACCAAGAGGTTTGTTTCAAACGTCCGCACAGGCTCGTCGGACCAGTCCACGGCGATAAAACGCTCGCTGTCACGGTGCTGCAGTCGCTTGGCGACAGCGCAGTCATCAGTATGTATCACCAGACYTTCACCGCGGCCCAGGTAGCCCACGATGCCGTCGCCAGGAATCGGGCGGCAACAGGGGGCAAACTGCACGGAGGCGCCTTCACTCCCATCGATCACCAGCGCGCCTTGCGACACAGACTCATGGGCGGTGTAGCGCTCACGGCTCATGAGCAGGGCATTGGGTTTTTCACCGGTTTCGGCAAGCAGGGTGACGATGCGCTTGGCCACCATGCTGGCGATCCGTTTGCCCAGCCCGATGTCGGTTAGCAGATCGGCACGTGACCGGTTGCCGGTAAAACGCAGGATCTTTTCCCAGGTGGCGTGGTGGGCTTCATCGTCGTCGGGGAGGCGTTCGCGTTCGATGCCCTCGGCACGCAGCGCCTGCGCGAGCATTTTTTCGCCCAGGTCTTGCGACTCGGACAGCGCCATGGTTTTCAGGTGGTGGCGTATTTTGGAGCGGGCTTTCCCCGTGCGTACAAATCCCAGCCAGCCGGGGTTGGGGCTGGAGACCGACGCCGTGATGATTTCGATCACGTCGCCGTTATGCAGCTCTGAGCGAAGTGGCACCTGCTCGCCGTTGACTTTGGCCGCCACGGCCCGGTGCCCCACGTCACTGTGAATGGCGTAAGCAAAGTCCACGATGGTCGCGCCGCGCGGCATGGCCATGATCTGGCTTTTCGGCGTGAACACATAGACCGCCTCGGGAAACAGGTCAATCTTGACGTGATCCCAGAACTCGGCCGCATCGCGTGTTTCCTGCTGGATGTCGAGCAGCGATTGCAGCCACTGTGTCCCCAGCCGCTGCGAAGCGTCGCCATCCGGGTCGGTGGCCTTGTAGAGCCAGTGCGCCGCGACCCCGGATTCCGCCACCACATGCATGGCTTCGGTGCGCATCTGGAACTCGATGTTGGTACCGAAGGGGCCAACCAGCGTGGTGTGCAGAGACTGGTAACCGTTGATCTTCGGGATTGCGATGTAGTCCTTGAACTTTCCGGGCAGGGGCTTGTAG